>JBCCRV010000053.1:0-18608 GCA_039201085.1 Myxococcota bacterium
GAGAGCTGAGCGCTGAGAGCTGAGAGCTGAGAGCTGAGAGCGGGGAGCTGAGCGCTGAGAGCGGGGAGCTGAGCGCTGAGCGCTGAGCGCTGAGAGCGGGGAGCTGGGCGCGGGGCGCTGAGAGCTGAGCGCGGGATGCGGGGCGCTGAGAGCTGAGTGCGGGATGCTGAGCGCTGAGCGGCTGGGCTCGGGAGCTGGGCGCGGAGCGCGGAGCGCGCCGAGCTTGAGCGCTGAGCGGCGGACGTGGGCTGAGCGGCGGACGCGGGCTAGCGCGCCATCAGCCGCTGGGAAGCTTGCCGGTCGTGCTGCCAGAAGAGGACGAGCACCACCAGCAGACCGACGACGGCGCCGGCGCCGAAGAAGGGGCGCAGGGCCGGTCCGGCGTCCGTGAGATCGGCGGCGACGGCCGTAAGGCCTAGGATGGCGCCGCGAAAGATGGCCGGCGCGAAGACCGAATCGGCGCGGACGCGAAGGTAGGTCAGCACGGGCGACGCCACGACGGCCCACACGGTCATCGCCAGGAGGCCCGTCAGGGGATCGCCAAAGTGAAAGCCCAGGAGCGCGATGGGGGCGAAGTAGGCGGCCTCGGCCAAGCCGATCAGCACGCTTCGACGCCAGAAGCCGCCGCGAACCTCGCGAAAGAGAAAGCCGCGCCAGCCCACCTCCGTGGCCAGCGTGAACATCAAGTTGAAGGTGACGCCGGCGATGAGGCCCTGTCCGATGAAGAGTAGCGGTGAGCTCGGCGGACTCTCCGCCAGGCGCGCATCAAACCCGGCGCGCATGTCCGGTGGAAGGGCCGCACGCTTTCGAGCGACGTAGTCGGCGGCGTCGACGATCAAGTCGTGGCCGAGGGCCGCGCAAACGCCGAGACCCACGGCGAGGATCAATACGGGGCATAGGCAGGCGATGAACCACCATCGGTTCACGCCAAGCTTGAGGCCGAGGGGCTCGAGGAGGGGCTGCTTGAGAAGCGGCCCCTGGACCACCAGGGTCGCAAAAAGCACCGGCATCAGATGCACGATGCCGACGGCCTTCTGCGGGCCGGTGCCTTCGTCCGGCGCCATCGACCAAACCTCGGGAAATAGGCACGCCACGAGCGCACCGCCGCCGTGGGCGATCGCAAAGAACGCCAGGAACATGCGCGGGCGGGTCACGGCGGGGGCTTAGCGCCACCGGCGCGGGTACGAAAGGCGCCTTCGATCGGCTACCTTAGAAGGAGGAGGGTATCGAATGCGGCTTGGCTTATGGACGATGGTGCTGCTGTGCGTGGCGAGCGCGGGGTGCAAGGACTTGTTTGGAAGTACCTCACCGCTCGACGCCGGCATCGATGGCGCCGTGCCGACGGACGGTGGACTCGTGGACGGGGCCGTGCCCGGTTCGGTGGGCGCGGCGTGCGAGGAGGTCTCGGACTGCCGGAACGGACTGCAGTGCGGTACGGGCGGTACCTGCGAGCCCACGGGCATGGCCGCCGAGGGGAGCACGTGCCAGCTATCCGGCGATTGCGCCGACGGTCTCTTCTGCAGCCTGAGCACGCGCGTTTGCGCGAGCGCTGGCGAAGGCGAAGATGGGGCCGAGTGCCTCAGCGCCGCCGACTGCGCGTCTGGACTGAGCTGCAGCATCGAGGGATTCGGTGCGCGCTGCCGCGTGGGCGGCGAGGGTGACATCGGAACGCCCTGCGAAAACGTGGGCGGCTGCCTGTCTGGCCTCGCGTGTCTGCCAACGCCGGCGGGAAGCGTCTGCACGAGTCCGCCTGCGGGCACCGTGCCCGATCTGCCTGTGCCGGGCGTGTGGACCGGTGAAGCGTGCGAAACCGAAGAGGGTTCTCCGCGCGCGCTCTTCGACGTGGGCGCGGATGGCGACTTTTTCCAGCTGCCCTTCCCCAACGACGTGCGCCGTACCGACGACGGCCGCGTGGACTACACGGACTTCGCCACGCCGGGCACGGCCCTGCCGATCGACGTGGTCGAGCGCTACCTGCGCGCGTCCGAGGAAGCGCTCACGGGCTTCAGCACCAACGCCACGGTCTACTTCCGTTTCAGCGAAGGCTACGATTGGGACTCGATCTCCAGCCGTTTTCGCATGGTGGACATCACGCCGGACTCGCCGACCTACGGCGAGTCGGTGGTCCTTCAGTGGCAGGTCACGGCGGGCCGCATCACGCGCTACATGTGCGAGGACTGGCTCGCATTCCGGCCGCGCAATGGCGATCCGCTTCGGCCGGGCACGACCTACGCCGCCGTACTTGATCGCGGCTTTTTGACGGCGGACGGCGAGGCCTTTGAACGCAGTGAGGACTTCGACGCGATGCTGGGCGACGCCGCGCCAAGCGATGCGGCGCTTGCCCGCGCGCACGGCATCTACGCGCCTCTCCGCGCGTGGATCGCGGACACGGACGTCGATGGGAACACACTGCTTTCCGCGTCCGTGTTCACCACGCAGGAACCGGAAACGCGCATGCCGCGCCTGAGGGAAGTGATTCACGCGCGCGAGCTGCCGACGGTGAGCGACTTGACGGCATGCGAGGAAGGCGTGGTTTCGCCCTGCGACGACGGCACGGAGCAGCGGCGCTGCGGTGCTCCGAACGAGGACTACGTGGAGGTACACGGGCGCATCAACCTGCCCGTCTTTCAGCAGGGGACGGCGCCTTACCTCACGCCCGAAGACGGCGGGGGCATTGAAGACGGCGCCGACGGCTTACCGGTCGTGGCGCGGGAAGAGGGCGTGTGCTTTGCGATGACCGTTCCGCGGACGCCGCCGCCCACGGACGGCTTTCCCCTGTTGGTCTATGGCCACGGTACGGGCGGCTCGTTCACCACCGGCCTGCGCAACGGCATCGCCAACGACGTCATCGGGAACGATGGCGAGGGCGCGCCCGTGGGTGCCGTCACCTTTTCGATCGATTTTCCGCAGCACGGCACTCGCCGCGGCGATTCGACGGAGGACCCGGACCTGCTCTTCTTCAACTTCATCAATCCAGAGGCGGCGCGCGACAACATCACCCAGGGCAGCGCCGACCTCTTCTCGGTCGTTCGCTGGGCCACGGAGTTTGCGCTGGACGCAGGCGAGTCACCGACAGGCGAAGCGGTTCGTTTCGACCGGGCCCGCATCGCATTCTTCATGCACTCGCAGGGCGCGACGCACGCGTCGCTGATGTTTCCCTACGAACCGGACGTGCGCGCGATCTTGCTGAGCGGCAACGGCGGCGATCTCACGCAGTCGCTGCTCACGAAGACCGAACCCGTGGATATCGCGTCGATCGTGCCCTTCGCCTTGCTCGACGCCAACGCGTCCGGTGCGCTGGCAACGGGCGTGTTTCATCCCGCGCTCTCGGTCTTTCAGGCGTACTTCGACGCCGTCGACCCGGTAAACTTTGCGCGCCGCGTCCACCGGGAACCGGCCGAGGGCGTACCCGGCCGGCACGTCTTCATGACCTACGGCCTCGGCGACACGTTCTCAACGGAGGAAACGATGCGCGCATACGGCGCCGCCGCGCGACTCCCCATCGTGACGCCTGAGCTTGCGGCGCCGCCCTTCGCGCCGGTTATCGACCCGCCCGCGAGCGAGAACATCACGGTGACGGACGCGCCGTTCACCATCGCGCTGCGCCAGTACGACCCGCCGGCAGACGTGGATGGGCACTTCGTTTCCACGCGCTCGACGGACGGCCGCGCCGATGCCGTGCGCTTCATTCAGCAGGCGCTCCAAGGCGTCGCGCCAAGCGTGGGCGCCCCGTAGGGCCGGGCTTTAGTCGAGGGCGCAGGGGGGGTACGCGGTTGGCCGTTGGCGGTGCGCCGTTGGCGGTTGGCCGTTAGCCATGTGCCGTTGGCGGTTGGCCGTTAGCCATGTGCCGTTGGCGGTTTGCCGTGTGCTTAGTGGCTCGTGATGGTGGCTCGTTGGCGGGGCTTGCCCGTGAGCCAGGCGACGAGGGCGAGCGAGAGGGCGATGAGCGAGGCGTCCGACACAAAGAAGAGTGAGAGACCCGCGAGGGCGAGCGCCGCCGCGCCGTGCCGGCGGCGACTGCGACGCAGCACGAGCAATGCTAGCAGCGTGAAGAGAAGGAGCTCGCCGAGGAGCAGCGTCCAGACCAATGGCGTCGCGGAGCCGCCTCGTGTGATTTCGACGTGCTCCGCTGGCTCAAGGACCACAAAGCTGAGGAGCGCCGCTTCGCCGAGGAGCGGCGCGTGTCCGCGGGATACTGCGCTCGACAAGATGGCCGGTGCCCGCAGGCCGCCCCACGCGTCCGGAGCGCTGACGGCAAGCATTTGCGCGCTCAGCGTACGGGCGTGGTCGAGGCGTCCGTTCACGATCGCAGCGCCAATGCCAAAGGCGCTTGCTGCTGTGCCGAAGCCGTCGAGGATCGGTCCCGCGTCGATCTCCATCGACCATTCGCCCCAGTCGAGCGGTCCGCCACGCTGCACTTCGCGATAGCCCTGAGCCCAGCCCTGGTCCTGCCAGAAGTGACGATCATGCTGGTCGAACCAGCGTGCGGCGTCGTCGGGCCAAAGGTGCGGCGCGACCATCGCGATCCACGACGTCCCGATGCCCCGGCCGGGCTGAAGGTCTTGAGGGAAGGCGCCGTCGGCCGGAAGGAAAACGCGAAAACGTGGAAGGCCGAGCTCGTCGTCGTAGGGCGAAACGAAGGCACGCCGCGCGCGCTGAATGAAGGCGCTGTGGTCCGTGCCGAGCACTTCGTCCGCATGCTGGACGTAGCCAACGGCGCTGAGCACGTCGATCGGGTAGGTCTCGCCGGGGTAGTCCTCGAGCACCCCGTGGGGCGAGCCATCGAGGTCGGCACTAAGCGAATCGAGCTGGTCGATGAGCGTCGCGCGCTCCTCGGACGCGTCGCCGCCGAACGTGCCTTCATGCAGGGCGACGTAGCTCGTCAGTCCGGAGACGAGGAGGGCGCGAAAGAAGATGTTTCGGTCGTGCAGGTAGTCGTCACCCCAGTGGCGTCGCACCCAGCTGTGGTGCGCTGGATCGAGCAGTAGGTCCCGCGCCGCTTCGACGGCGGGGCCCGCATAGCGCACGTCGACGCCCCGCTCGGCGAGCACTTCCGTTGCGCGCAGGTAGAAAACCGCCGTGAAGACGGGCCACTCGGTAGGCGCCACATCATGCAGGCCCACGGTCTCGCCCACGCCTGATTCGATGCGCTCATGGACCCAAGGCACGAGGCGCGCGCTGAGGCTTCGATGCAGGCGCGGCACATAGCTCGGCAGGTGCTCGTCGTCCTCGAGCAAGTACTCGACGGTGACCGAAGCGGGTGCCAAGAAGGCAACGGAGGCCGCGAGCAGAAGAGCGGAAGCGGATGACCACGTCGCGAGCGAAGAAAATCGATTGGGTTTCACACCCACGAAGCTGGTGCGCCCGCCTCAGGCTCGCCGCAGCGAACGGGCCGAACGGCTCGAAAGCGAACATGAACGGCCCCGAGCTGCCAACGAACGGCGGAAGATGCTCGGCATTTGCTTCGGCTGTCGGACGCCGATGTCCCCGCAACCGCCTCAAAGCCTGGCCACGGCGATTTTTGCGATCCGCTCTGCTTGGTCACTTCGCGCCGGATGATCGCGCAGGACAGGGCTCTCGTCGGCGTTCTTGAGCGACGAAGGGCGAGCGAGCTCATTCAAGGAGCTGAAGTGCGGCGCCGAGAGTACCTCACCAAGTGAGGGCCGGTGCGAAGTGACCAAGTAGTCTTAGCGGCGTTTAAAAGGTCGCTTGTTCGTGGTCTAGAAGCTGCCCTGCACGGCGCCTCCGACGACTTCGCGGGAAACCATCGGCGAAACGTCGACGCGAGCGCGCGGCTCGCCGTCTGCATCCACTTCGATGCGCCGCGGCGCGTTGAGACCGATCAAAATGCCGCCCACGGCCACCGTCACCACGCCCATGCTCAGGAGCCAAACGGCACCACGGCTTCGCCGCTCACCGCGCTCCCGCTGGGCCACGACCGCTGAGGGCAGCTCCGATTCGACACAGCCGTTCGTGCAGAGGTTTGTGAGTGCGTCGTCGTAGTCGTCGAGTTCGCCCAAGGCGCTCCGCTGCAGAATCGTTCCCGTTGCCAAGAGCACCGCTCCGGCGGCGACCGTGGTCCAAGGAACCCAGTTGGGAAAACGCCGCTCGTAGGTGGCCGCGTTCTCCAACGGAACAAGCGCGACTTCGAGGATGACGGGACCACCCGGTGACGCGAGGAACTCGTCCGTGTACGTGAGGTAGCCGGCCTTGCTCGCGACTATACGGTGGCGTCCCGCACGCATAACGAGGGGGGTCGTCATCGGCGAGCGAAAGCGTGCTTGACCGTCGATCGCGATCTCCACGCCCTCGACTTCGCAACGAACTTCGATGGTCGAAATCTGTGCGCTGAGCAGACGCCGATTGGTCAGCAGCTGGCGATGAATCGTCTCGCCGAGGGGACCAATGCCGTACGCGAGGGCTGCCTCCACGTGTTCGAAGGCCTCAAGCGGTCGGTCGAGGTATACGAGCGCCACCGAAAGGTTGCCGTGAATCGCGGGATGGTCCCAACGGCCCAGGGCCTCGCGGTAGAGCTCTACGGCGACGCGGTAGTCGTTCGCCGTGTATGCGCCGTTCGCCCGCTGAAAAAGTTCAAGGGCGGCCTCTTGATCTTCCTCGGCGACGCCGTCGGCCCACGGGCGCTCGCCGTCGTGGCTACGTTCGAGGGTGGCACCGTCATTCGGTTGCGTCTCCACCCGCTCTTCGGCGGGAAGAGCGTCGCCGTCGGCGCGAGGGACCTCGCCGTCGGCGGGAAGGGCATCGACCTGGGCGACAAGCGACCCCGCTGCCATCGTTTCGAAGGCAAGGACGACCCCGATGAACACGGCCGCTTGCGACGGGCGGGTAGCATACGCGCTCGATCCCGCGGCGCTCGTATCGACAGGCCGATTGCTCAGCGCCACGCTCACGATTCGTCCACACTCACGCAGGGACGAAGAAAACACTTCGGGTCCTGGCAGTCCACGCGCCCATCGCCATCGTTGTCAAAGCCGTCGTCGCACCGACTTTCCACGGCTTCGCAAGTCGCGCTCGCAAGGCAACCGGGATCGGCGCAGTCGACCAGCCCATCACCGTCGTCGTCGATGCCGTTGTTGCAGTCGAGTTCGCTCATGCAGTGTGCCGTCGCCGTGCAGTCCGAGTCATCGCAGTCAATCTGTCCATCGCAGTCGTCGTCGTACCCATCGACGCAGGACACTTCGGTGGCGTATTCGCACTGGCACGCACCTTCAATGCAGCGCTCACCCGCGCTGCCGCAGATCTGGCCGGCGCAGTCGGGATCGTCGCACTGCGATACGCCATCCCCATCGCGATCGGCGTCTGCATCGGTGCATAGCTCGACGCCATCGAGCGTTTCAAACTGAAGAATCCGCGTCTCCGGAGATGGGTCGCCAAGCCCGGCCACGAGCGAGCGCTCCGAGAGGTTCATGACGGCAAAGGGCCCCTGGCGCGCCCGAAACTGCGTGGTGACGCGGACTGGGGTCCAGGTTCCGTCGTCGTTGCGCGACCAAACAGAGGATAAAGGAGGCGTGGATGAGATCATCCAAGTTGTTTCCGCTTGCGGATAGTAGCGAATCAGCGCGGCGGGTTGGGGAAGGGGTTCGCCCGAAAGCTGCCAGCGCTCGCCGCGAAGTTCCCAGATCTCCGTCAGGCGACCGCTTGCCCGCGGGATGCAGAAGAGCACGTTCCGAGCCTCATCGTACGTGATCGACGGCCCACGGGTGGCCGGGGGCGGCGAAGTGGCCATCACTTGACGCCAGGCTCCGTCAAAGGCCCAGAGGTCGTTGAAGTTCTCGTCGCCGTTCCGGCCGCCATAGAGGAGCACAACCTCGCGCTCGCTGTCGTAGGCGAGAGCCGAGTGCGTGCGCATCGGCGGCCCGACGATGGGAAGCTCGCGCCAGCGACGCCCATCCTGAATCCATGTGTGCAGCGTGTCGTCAGCGCGCACATCGCCCGTCACCACGACGATCTGGCGGCGCGCCCGATCGTACGCTGCGTCGGTGACGAGCGAGCCAAAGGGGAGTCGGCGCTGGGGCACGTAACCCGTGGACGTGAAGGTCCACGCATCCCGACGCGGTCCCATAAACTCGCCGCCAAATACATGGATGTTCTCATCGCGCGGATCGTAGACGCCGGCGGGCGTCCGGCGGGCCTCCGGGGTGCGACGCGAAGAGATCTCCGTCCAACCGTCGCGGTACAGCCACGTGTCCTCGAATGAATCGCCGGGCGCACGATCGCCACCGCCGCGCACGACTAGGCCGCCGATCTCCGGCTCGTATGCGACGGCCGCACCGAGGCGTGGTTCGGGTCCTTCGTCCATGATTCGGGTCCAGCCGGCGACGTCGTACGACCAGAGCGCGTCCGAGGCCCGGCGGCCGGAACCGCCAAAGAGCAGCATTCGCTCCCCCGCGATGTCGTAGACCAATCGACCCTCGATGCTCGGACCGTCGGAGGCGACCTGCGACCACGCCGTGCCGTCGAACTCCCACGTGTCGCGCAGCGCCGATCCGTCGGCGGCCTCACCGCCGTAGAGCACGACCACCTGGCGGCGCACGTCGTACGCCATGCCGTGATGAGCGCGCGCCGACGGCGACGTGCTTGGGGTCAGCTGACTCCAGTCGGAACCGTTGTGAACCCAGGTCTCGTCGAGTAGGTCGCCATCCTCGCCGCCGAAAATCACCACGCGCTCGTTCGCAACATCGTAGGCGCCGGCGGCGTATGCCCGCGCCGGCAGCGGTGAGGACTCGTTCCACGTGGCTCCTTGTAGAAGGTAGGTCCGCATGCGAAGCCGACCTTCCCGTCGCATGCCACCGTCGAAGCCGGACGGCGCGCGTCCACCAACGAAGAGCACGTGTTGGCGCGCCGCATCGAACACGGCGACATGCCCCACGCTGAAGGTCTCCCGGCTTTCGCGCTGGAGACGAGCCCACGAACCGCGGATTCGCACGTCCGACTGCATCGCAGCTTCACCGGCGCCCCGTTCACCGCCGACGAGCAGCAACGCCCCGCGGTTTCCATCGTAGACCATCTCGCCAAAGCGCCGCGCCGGATTGCGACCGGCAGGGTCCCAGTTCGGAAACTCGATTTTGCATCGACTGCTGCACGCATCGAAGGAGCGCAGGTTCCCGTCGTCGCAAACCTCTGCCCCCAGGGGGTCGAGGGCGCCGTTGCCGCACATCTCGGTCGAGTTGCAGGCGCCACTGCATCCGTCGCCGTTTTGATTGTTCCCGTCGTCACAAACCTCGCCGGGATCGAGGAGGCCGTTTCCGCAAAACTCGATCTGGCACGTCGGTCCACACGTGTCGCCCGCCACGAAGTTGCCGTCGTCGCACGCTTCGCCCGCCACGACGTCGATGACGCCATTGCCGCAGGTTTCGTCCGATGTGCACCGGCCATTGCAGCCGTCGCCCTCGTCGAAGTTCCCGTCGTCGCACGCTTCATCGACGTCCACGATCCCGTCACCGCAGCGCGGCCGCGCGCAGTTCGACTGGCATTCGTCCCCGTCGATGATGTTGCCGTCGTCGCACATCTCACCGGCGGCCCCGTCCTGAATCCCGTTGCCACAGGTCTCGTCCGACGCGCAGTCCCCGCTGCACCCGTCGCCGGATCGCCCGTTGCCGTCGTCGCATGCTTCGCCAGGGTCCACAACGCCGTTTCCACAGCGAAAGTCGACGCACGTGCCGCGGTCGCAGATGCCATCGCTCACGCCAAAGACGCACACGTCCCCGTCTTCCAAACCGATGCAGGCGTTGTTTTGCTCGGGGAATACGCAGCGGTCCTCGCTGTGCGAGCACACGAGCCCCGGCGGGCAGAGCAAGGCACCGCAGCGGGTTGCACCCGATTGCAAACAGCCCGCCAGAGGGCCCGCGCCCAGCGCACAGGCCAGAAGACCGACCCACGTGGAGACGCCACGAGATCGCGCGCCGGGCTCCCTTCGCGCTCGTGTATCCATCCAATACACCCTAGCGAATCACGGACCGAACCGGGCAAATCTTCGGTTAATCGATGGGTACATGACCGAGGGGGGTCACGTCCGCTATGATAGGGTGGTGCCGAACGCGCGCACATCCCGGGGTTCGAAGAACGTCGCGCCTGGCGACCGCTTCGAAGCGCCTACGAAAGCCAAGACGGACCTCGCGGACGCACGCGTCCATCCGCGTGTGGACCGAGTCACGCTACCGCCGGGAACGACCGTCGGCGAATACGAGATCATTCGACTGCTAGGCCGAGGCGGGATGGGCGCCGTGTACCTGGCTCGTGACCCGCGCCTCGGACGCCGCGTCGCTCTGAAGCTCTTGGCCTACGACGACCCCGACCTCGTGTCGCGCATGATCGCCGAGGCACGCTCGACGGCTCGCTGCCACCACGACAACATCGTGGTGATCTACGAAGTTTCGGAGCACGAGGGCATGCCCTACCTCGCGCTCGAATACCTCGAGGGAGAAACGCTCGCGTCGCTCCTGAAGCGGGGCACGATTGCGCCACACGCCGCTTGCGAGCTGATGATCCCAGTGGCCCAGGCCCTGGCCCACGCGCACTCGAGGGGCATCGTTCACCGCGATCTGAAGCTCGAGAACATTTTCGTCACCGAGCTCGGCACGGTGAAAGTGCTGGATTTCGGCGTCGCCAAGGCCGCGGGAATGCAGGAACGCGCGTCCGTCTCAGAGCTTGAGGAGCTGGACGACGACTCCAATACGCAGGCCGGCATTGTGGTCGGCACGCTGCCGTACATGGCACCCGAACAGCTGCGGGGCGACCCCGTGGATGGGCGCGCCGATCTTTGGGCGTTGGGGGTCATGCTGCATGAGCTCGCCGTTGGCACCCACCCGCTCGGCACCTTTGGAAAGATCGACGTGCTTCGCTTGGCGGCAACCGCCGGCGCGATGCCGAACGTAGCGAAGCTTGAGCAACGCGTCCCCGCCCGCTTCGCGCTCATGCTCGCCAAGTGCTGGAAAGAGCGAGATGAGCGCTACGCGAGCGCCGACGAGCTGCTCGCGGACATGCAAGCGTTCCTCGGTTCGCGAAGCGCTGCCCTCGGCGCGGGTGAATGCCCCTACCCGGGTCTCGGAACTTTCGAGCGTTCGCACGCGGGCCTCTACTTCGGCCGCAAGGCGGACGTGCGGCGGGTGCAAGCGAAACTGCGTCAGCACGCCGTTGTGGCCGTCTCCGGACCGTCGGGAATTGGCAAGTCCTCGTTGATTTACGCCGGTGTCTTGCCGGCCCTCGAGACGAACGGCGAAGACTGGGAAGTGCATGCGATTCGGCCGGGTCGCTCTCCCCTCGGAGCCATCGAAACGCTGCTTCGCGAGTTCGTGCAGCGCGACTCGGACACGGACCGCATGTCGTATGAGCCCGGTTTTCTAGGCGCCGTGCTTCGCGAACGACACCGAACAACGGGCAAGCGGGCCTTGATTGTCGTGGACCAGTTCGAAGAGCTCTTTACGCTCGCCCAAGACACCGAGCGTGAATTGTTCCTTCGCGCGCTCAACGGCGTCGCCGACGACGCCGCGGGTCCGCTGCGTGTGCTGCTTTCGATTCGAAGCGACTATGTGCACCGAGCCCTTGAACACGAAGCTTGGGGACCAAGCCTGGTCGACGGGCTCGTGTTTCTCAACCCGCTCAATCGCGAAGCGCTGCGCGAAGCGCTCGTCGAACCGAGTCGCGCCATCGGCTACGAGTTTGAGAGCCAAACCCTGATCGATCGTGTGCTCGATGACGTCACCGATTGCGGCGGCGCCCTTCCGCTCCTGCAGTTTGCCGCAAGCAAACTTTGGGACGCACGCGATGCGTCTCGCCGTGTGCTGACGGTCTCCGCCTATAGCGCCCTCGGCGGCCTCGGCGGTGCGCTTTCCAGCTATGCCGACGACGTGGTTACGGGCCTCGGGCCTTCGGGCGAAGCGATGGCGAAGGCAGCACTGGTCTCGCTGGTCACCAGCGAACGCACGCGATCGGTGGAGAACGCCGACGCGCTCTGCGAACGAGCGTCCAACCCGGAAGCGATGCGGGCTGTGCTCCGTCGCTTGGTTGACGCACGTCTCCTCATCTCGCGTGGCGAAGGAGAGACTCGCCAAATCGAACTCGTGCACGAATCCCTCATCGAACAGTGGGAACGGCTGAGCCTCTGGTTCGACGAGCAACGGAACGACGTGGTCTTTCGCCGCCAGTTGGGCAGCGCGGCAAGCCAATGGGAAGAGCGCGATCGACCCGACGGCCTGCTATGGCGCGGCGACGCGCTCGCCGAAGCGGAGCGCTGGCTCGAGCGCGGCGGTGAGGTGGCCGGCGTGGGGGCGGCATTCATCGAGCGCGCAAGGGAGCAGCACCATGCGCAAACGCGGCGCGCGAAACGCGCACGTCTTGGCGCGCTCGTTGCCGGCGCCGTTCTCGTAGCTGTCGGCTTTGCGACGCTGCTCGCCTTCAACGCCGCCGAACGTGGCGCACGCGCCAGCGCAGAAGAAGCACGTGACCAGCTCGAACGCGCGCTGAGCGCAGAACAGAGCGCTTCTGATGCCGCGCGGCGCGCCGAGCAGGAAGCGCAGCAACGATTCGAGGCGCAGGAGCGCGCCGTCGCTGCGCGCGAACGCGTTCGTCAGCAGGACGAAGATCTTCAGGTCGCCAACGCACGCCTGGCGACGGCACTCTCGGACCGCGAGGCGGAAGCGGAGCGCGCGCAGGCCGCACGCCGCGTGGCCGAGGCGGAGGCCGCACGGGCCCAAGATGCAGAACGCCGCTCGCGTGCGCTCCTTGAGCGCGAAGCGGAGCGCGTGCGACGCTTGGAAGAACGGCTCCGAAACATCAGCACGGAACTTCGATGAACGTAAGCAAGGCAGAAGCACGCTCACTCTCGGCGCGAATCCCCGAACTTCCGGGCTTTTGCGCCGAGCAGATCGAGTCGAGCGCCGAGGCGCGTACGCCGGCGGTGTTGATCGACATCTTTGGCCGCTCGCACCCGCTCGCCAAGGAAACGCCCGTCGGGCGTGACCCGGGCGACGGCGGCATGCGCATCGCGGAATCCAGCGTTTCCCGCCTTCACGCGTGGCTTCGCAGCGTCGACGGCGAGTGGACCGTCCGCGACAACGGTTCGACAAATGGCACCTACGTCGATGGCCAGCGCATTGAAGAAGCCGAGGTCCTCAAGGACGGTGACCTGGTGCTTTTTGGCGACGTGGGTTTCGTGTTCGCCGAACACGGGCGCACGGCGGTGCTGACGGACTCGTATCGGCGAACGGCCAAAGCCGCCCTTCGCGCGGACGAAATCCGCTTGGTGCCCGCCCCTGCAGACGGCGGCGGGCTCATCCTTCGCGGCGGCGAAAGCATGCTCCTCGGGCTCCTTCAGTTCTCCTTGCTCGCGCTGCTAGCGGATACGCGGCGTGAACAGGCTGGTTACGACGATAACCAGCGAGGCTTTGTAAGCTCGGTAGAGCTTCAGGTTCGGCTGCCCTGGGACTCGTCGAAACCAGATGGAAACCACGTAAAGCAGCTGGTCCGCCGCGCGCGGCGCTCGCTCGCCCAACTCGGGCTTCCCGAAGCGATCGAAGCTCGCCGACGCTTCGGCTATCGGCTCACCTGCGATATCTCGATGGAGTCAACGCCGGACGCGTGAAGTCGGCGCAGGAGTTCGCACCTGCCCCGCCGTTCTACGCTACGCTCGGCCGCAGCGCACCATGAAGCCACGCACGCGACATGCCTTTGGCGCTCTCCTCATCACGCTCATGGCGGCTTCGTCCGTACGCGCCCAGGACAGCTCGGAGGCGCGCGCCGTCGCCCACTATGAAGCAGCCCGCGCCCACGTGGAGAGCGGCAACTACGGCGACGCGCACGCGGAGTTTGCGCGGGGCTTCGCCCTCAGCAATCGGCCGCTGTTCCTCTTCAACATGGCCGAGTGCTCGCTGCTCCTCGGTAACGGCACGATCGCACGGGACGAATACACCCGATACCTGGAGTTGGATCGGAACGGTTCGCGCGCCACGGACGCGCGGGCCCGTTTGATTTCGCTTGGTGCGCCCGTACCCGACGCACGCGAAGCCAACTCCGACGATTCCGAAGCTGCAGATTCGGGGTCTACGGAAGCGCCCGAGTCAAGCGCGACCGATCCCACCGTTGGACACGGCACGTCGAATACGGACCCTGCGACGATAGAACCCGCACCGCGCGCAGAACGCACGCGTGGACTCACGTGGCTGGGTGCCGCCCTTTTGGCCGGGAGTGTTGTTCCCTTTGTGCTGGCCGGGCAACGCTTTGCTGAAGCCATCGACATCGAAGACCAGTTGGTGATGCAGTTTGGGTCGCTACGTGTGATCCCGCTAGACGACAGGGAAGCGCAGGCCCAGAACGAGAAACGACAGCGCGAAGAGCGCATCGGCATTGGGCTGCTCGTGGTCGGCGGCGTGGCCCTTGGCGCAGGCATCGCGATGATCATCACGGACGTGCGGCGGGCCAATCGGGCCGCCGAGGTCGGCGTCACTCCAACCGAGGGCGGCGCCATGGCCGTCGGCACATTTCGCTTCTAAGCGTTCGTAGTGCGAGTCGACGTTTCGCCTCACGCGATGATCGCATCGATGACGCCGCCCTCCAGGGACGCTGCACCAAAGCGGTCGTAGTAGCTGCCGGCGTCGTTGGTGATGCCGTTGGCCGCGATCAAGGTGTTGAGCAGCTTGTTGTGGCTCACGGGCGAACCACCGCGCGATGCATCGACGTACACTCCGGTGCGTAGGAAACCGTTGGCTCCCCCGGCGAGCACGAAGGGCATGTTGTCCACCGAGTGTCCGCCCCGGGCGAGGTCGTTGCACCAAACGGCCAAGCAGTGGTCCAAGAGCGATCCGCCGGACGGGCCGGTCATCTCGGAAACTCGGTTCAAGAAGTAGAGAAAGGTTTCGGCCATCGAGCGATCGATCTTGTGGTGAACGAGCTGCAGGTCGTTTTCCACGCCCGTCCGGTGTGAGATGGCGTGAAACGAGTTTTGGCGAACGCCATCGACCACGTAACGGGTGCCGTCGGCGCAATCGCCCATCTGAAGCACCGCCGTGCGGTTGAGATCGCACTCGAAGGCATAGGCCGTGAGATCCATGAGCAGACGCATCGTCGCGTGACGGACGTTGCCGTCGCCGCCGTCATAATCGCCGAGGTCTTCGAAGTTGGCCGTCTCTTCTTCCGGCAGCCCACACGTCAGCCGAACTTCCATGTCGCGCACGAATCCACGGTGATCTTCGAGGCGGGTTCGGTCGCGCCGCGAAAGCACGCTGGACGAAAGCAGCCGGTCGAAGTCCTCGCGAACCAGATCGTTCACGCTCATGCGGCGCGGCCCGACCAGGTCTTCGAACTCCGGTGCCGTACCGCCGAAAAGATCGCGGTAGATGGCCGCCGGGTTGTTCTGCTGCGCGCGAAGACCGGCGTCGCCAGCGCCGCGATAGGACATGGCGCCGCTGATGGCGTGACCCTCGATTCGGCCCGAACGAAAGTTGAGCGGCTCGACGCCCTCGGGGTTGCAGCGAGACGCGATGAACCAGTCCACCGTTTCGCCGCCGGCGCGCGAGCTGTTGTCACCGCGGAGGACAGGCCGGGCAGAAAGCAACTGCGCCTGCGACGCTGCATGCCGGCACTGGCCCATGCCGATCATGGCCGTGCCCGATACGACAGTGAGGTGGTCGGCCACGGGTGCAAGTACGCTGAGCGCGCGGTCCGAGTCGCGCCCGGCAAGAGTCTCCTGCGTGAGCGCGCCCGTTTCGCGCGGCCAAAAGCGCTCCGGTTCGGTGCCGTTCGCGAGGCGCTGCTCCTGCGCGACGCCATTGCCCTGCTTAAAGATGAGGTTGTAGACGCTCCGGTCCGAATCGGCGCGAGCGGGTCGACCGAAGTGCACGCTCTCCAGGAAGGGGAGCGCTATCGTCGCTCCCGCGAGCCCGCGGAGAAATCGGCGACGCTTGAGCATCTTCTTCATGGCCATACCTCCTCCAACTCGGCGCGCGTGCGCAGGCGAAAGCTGCGACTCATCGCGATTTCAAGCATCAGCTCACGTAGCGACAGCTCGCCGCGCTGCGACCCTTCCGTGAGGCGAAAAACGAGCGGCGCATCGTCGCCGGCCCGCGGCCTTCCGAGGGCGAACTCCACTAGATGAGCCGCGTAGCATTCGTGCGCTTCACGTCGTTCAGCCACTTGAACGCTGAGTGAAACGGCGTCCTGAAGCTCAAGTGCGACGCCCGTGCGCATCTCATAGCGGGCGGCCGTGTCGACGGGAAAGCCGTTGTCTTCGCGGCGCGACTCGCCGATGGGTCCGAACCCCTCGAGGGCAAACCCCGGCGGATTGATCTGTCCCTCGTGGCAGGACGCGCAGCCGCCTTCGTGGGTCACCTCTTCCACCGCCGCGCGCATCGTCTGGCTTGTCGAGGCGGCGGGCACTTCGATCTCGTCCGGGGGCGGCGGCAGCGTTTGGCAAAGCACGCGGGTGTGAACGAAGAGCCCGCGGTGAATCGGGTCGGTCACGGAAGAAGCGTACTTGGTTAGGAAGGCCGCACGCGTCAGCATGCCGGCGCGCTCTGCGGGCAACTCGATTTCCATCAGCCCGTTCGCTGAGCGAACCTCGACGCCGTAGACGGACGCTACGCCCGGGCCGACGAAAGCACGGCGGCTCGTGAAGAGCTCGCGAACGCCTTCGTCCCGCTCGAAGACGCTGCGAATGAACCGCACCATCGATGTGTGCATCTCATCGTGAAGGCCCTCTCGCCAAAGCGGCTGCGATTCGGTGGAGCGTTCGGCACCGCGCCAGCCGTTGATGCCAAAGTGCTCACCGTGAAAGACGTCCACAGCGCGGGCGGCACGCGGATCGTGGAGCAGCCGCTCCGCTTGCGCACGCAAGCGCGTTTCGTCAAGGCCCTGCGCAGCGGCTTCGAGGAGCATTTCATCAGGCGTGCTGTTCCACAGAAAGTAGGCGAGCCGGGTTGCCAGCTCGTAATCGTCCAGCGGCGACAGCAGCTCGTCCGCCGGCGTAAGCTCAAGGCGATAAAGAAACGAAGGCGTCTGCAGAAGTGCTTCCACCACCATGCGCGCGCCCGCACGGTCCGCATCCATTGTCGGGTAATGCTCAGCGCCCTCGTCGTACAGCGTGGCGAGCGAAGCGAGGAGCGAATCGTCGACGGGACGACGAACAGCACGCACGGCAAAAGTGCGAAGAAACTCGTCGCGCCCATCGTCGCCACGCCATCGCTCGTACGCGGGCGACGCGGTCACCGTCGCCGCGACGGCCTCGGCGGCACGCTGATAGTCCTGCCACAAACCGGCGCTCACAAAGAGGCGCTCATGGGAAGCGCTGAAACGACTGGCCAGGTTGACGTCCGGGTCGAACTCCGCCGAAAGACCGAGGGGCGCGTCGAGGCGAAAGAGATCGGTTACCGTATTTTCCCATTGGCTGTGCGAGAGACGCGGGATGCGTGTGACGGGCACGGGCGTTTCGGCCATCAACGCGCACTCGTTCCCGGAGCACGTGTCTTGCCGTTCGTCGCCGGGAATGACGACGGGCTCATCGGCGGGACGCTCGCCCATCGAACCGATCGAGCCCTGGCACGCGAAGAAAAGCGGCAGCGTGAGGAGCGCGGCGCGGTTCATAAGGATTCTCGCCCCAGGCGGACGCGGCGCTTCGCTGGCATGTCGAAAGGCTAGCAACGGGCCCCTTTTGATTCTGTTAGCTCTCATGCGTCGATCGCGAGCCGGACGTTTGCCCAAGATCCATCGGTTTTTCACCTCCTCCGCCCGGGGCTATAGTCCCGGCCATGGAGCGCTTTCGGTCGTCGGTGAATCGCGAGGTGCGAGGTCGATGGCTGCTCGCGTTGCTCGCGGCCACGAGCGCGTGTACCGATGATTTCACCGTTGGCGACGCCGGCATGGATGCGCAGCAGACGCGCGATGACGGCACCGATACGCGCACGGATGCTCCGAGGACCGACGTTCGGGCCGCCGACGGCGCGCCGGATATCGCCGCGCCAGTCGGCGGGCCCTTGCTCGAAACGTCGTCGTGCGAGGACTACCCGGCAACAACGACCTACCTGGCCACCTTCGCCGACGGCGAACAAACGCGGCTCTTCATCGACCGCGGCGATGCGAGCATCGAAGACGGCTTGCTTCGCGTCGACCCTGGAGAAACAGCGTTCGGTACGCCGATCGTCCTGGTACAGCTGCGCGACCGTTTTGCTCGGCTTGCGGTGTGCGCCGACATCGCCGATTCCGGGGCGAGCGGTCGGCTAAGCATCGCCGCGAAACAGTTTGCCGACGGCGCGACGTGCGTCGTCGACCGCGACGAGCAGCTGCTGCGCCTCGCGTCCGTCGCGTCCGGTCTCCTGGACGTCACGCCGATTCCGTGGCTCCGGCCCGGAAGCGCCCTTCGTATCGGCGCGACCCACGAAGGCGACGCGGTCCGCTGCGAAGTACTGGACGTGGAGACGGGCGACTACGCGCAGTTGGAAGGAACGCTTATCGAACCGCTGACGGACGTCGGTCTCGAGCTGATCGCGAGCGGCGAAGGCGTAACCATCGATACGCTGAGCGCGGGCCTGCCGCGCTAGCAGGCCGTGAAGCACATTTCACAGCGTGCTAGCTTCGGCGGAGATCGCGCGCGAACTTCCGTGAAA
>JBCCRV010000054.1:0-18304 GCA_039201085.1 Myxococcota bacterium
CGCTTAACGTAAAGGCCGGCGAACGCCCGCGCGAAGGCCGCGTGAAGCGCCGACACGATTGCGTCTTCAGCCGCGTGCGCTTCTTCGCTAACGAGATGCAGCACCAGGTGGTCGCCGTACACATCCAAGTTCACGCCCGGCGCGCCCTCGGCGTCGCCGAGGAGCAGCCGGTACGCCGTCGGAGTCTCCGCGTGGTGGAGCGCGTAGCGGCGGTGGGCGGCCTGACCAACCACTTCCGGCAGGGCCGCAGCGTGCAGACCGTCATCGCCGCGAAGAAAGCGCTCGAAGGCCTTCGGCATCGCAGATTCGAAGCGCCGCTCTCCAATGCGCAGACTCGACGCATGAAGCATGAGTCGCTCCGCCGGCGGACCGCCGTAGCGAACGTCGCCGCCGATCGGCAAGCCAAGATCCGCCAGCTGAACGCGCAGCTGATGGGTGCGCCCCGTTTCGAGAACGGCCTCCACCAGCGCTCGATCGCCGTGGCGCGCAACAGAGCGCATGCGCGCTCGGGCGTGTTTTACGCCCTTTGCTCGTGCGCCTCGGCCCGTCACCACTTCCGCGCCCCCGTCCCGAACGCGAAGGGCATGCTCGATGACGCGCCACTCATCACTGAGGGCGCGCGGCTTTCCAAGCCGCACCGCCGCGAGGTAGCGCTTCTCCGTTGCGCCGGCCTGGAAGAGCGTGTTGCCAGCCTCACTCGTGGCGTAGCCGATGCATCCGCTCGTGCCAGCGTCGAGGCGTTGATGCACGCCGAGGTAGTCGAGGCCGAAGTGCGCCTTGAGGCGCTCGACCAAACCGTCGCCTTCGCCACGCGGACTTTGGCTTGGTATGCCGGCCGGCTTATCGACGACGAGCAACGCATCGTGCGCAAGGACGCGCGCGTCGTCGAAGGGCGCGAAGAGTGCGCTCACGCTTCGAAGAGCGACTTTGGAAGCAGTCGCGAGGGCGTAGCCGTCGAGATCACCCAGAGCTGATGGGCGGCGCGCGTCGCCGCGATGTGAAGCAGGTGGCGCGACTCATCGTCCGGCGGGTAGTCCGTCGCGTTCACGTCCACGAGAATCACATAGTCGAACTCGAGACCCTTCACCTGACGTACGTCCGTGACGTCAATGCCCGGCCGGAACGGGTAATCCTGGTTGGCGATGAGCCGCAGGTTGGGAACCTCGCTTCGAAAGAGGCCCTTGTAGTAGGCCGACGCTTGATCGGGCGTCTTCGCGATGATCGCCACACTGGCCAGCGGCTCCGTGCGCGCCAGCTCTCGGAGCGCTTCCGCCAAGAACGCCACGGCTTCACCCCGGCCGCCGAAGGCGTGGTGTTCAACAGGCGCACCGCCGCGGATCGCGCGGCCCGTCACCTTGTTGCGAAGCGGTCCGAGAAGCTCCGTCGCGAACTCCAAGATCTGGTGCGTCGAGCGGTAGCTAAGCTCGAGTGGCTCGACGGCCACGTGATCGAGCTCAAGCTGCTGAAGCACGTGCTGCCAGTTCGTGAAGCCGTTGTCCATGTAGAGCTTCTGCGCCACGTCACCGGCGAGCGTGATGCTCCGCCGCTCGGACGCCGTGCCGACCACAACGGCGAGCTCAAGGGGGCTGACGTCCTGCGTTTCGTCCACGAAGATGTGCTCGTAGCGGAGCGGCGCCTTTCCGCGCATCAGTGGCCCGCGAAGGCGCTGATGCAAACGGAGCAGGATGGCGTCGTCTTCGATGTCGATGGTCGCGACCTCTTCCTCGTCGCGTCCGTCGATGCCCTTCGGACCGTCGTCGCGGTGCTCGGGATCTTCACGAAGCAGCCTCTCTTCCCGATACGCCATGGCACGCGGGATTTGGCGCGCGCACCACGCGTGCGCCCACTCGAGTTCTTGCGCACCCATCGACTCGGGGCCATCCGCGGGCGCCCCTTCAAAGGCGCGACGCAGACGGGGCAAGTCCGTAAGAAGCTCGCCCCAAATGCCCACCACGTCCTGGCATCGGCGTACGCATGCTTCGATGGTCTGTTCGACCTCGACGCGAAGCGCTCCGCTTAGGTCCCTTTGCTGGCGCACGAACGAACGGAGCGTCTCAAGCCGATGCTCCGTCGCTTTGCCGCTCGAACCTCGCCATGCCTTCGACACGCGCGCACCGCCTTCGTGACTCTTGGCGGCGTCGCCGATCTTCGCGTCGATGTCTGTGTCGATCGCGTCGCAGGCGCCCTCGAGAAGCGCGAGCAAGCGCGGATGCTTCTTGAGACGTGTGGCGGAAGACGGGGTGTCCTCAGCATACTTTCCGGGAAGGTGGTCGACGTGCTTCCGGCGCAGCTTGGCCGCCCAGCGCTCATAGGTCATCACCGGCACGTGCTCGACACCAAGCGCCGGCAGCACCTTGCTGATGTAGCGAACGAGCGCGTCGTTGAACACCACGACGAGCATCGAATCGGCGCGAAAGCGCTTTCGGTCCTGAAAGACGAGGTACGCCAATCGGTGCAAACCGATGGTCGTTTTGCCGCTTCCGGCGCCGCCTTGAATCACGACGAGTCCGCTCGTCGGCTTGCTGATCAGCTCGAACTGGCGGCCGTCAATGAGCGCGGTGATCTCACCCAGGCTCTTGTCCTCCAGGTGCGATTCTGCATCCGCAACACCCAGCTTGCCTGGCGGATGGTGCTGCTCCGGGCGCATTGCCAAACCCTGACCACCGGCGAGCTTCGTCGCGCTATCGCCCGCCCGACGCCACGTGCCGCTTAGGCGGCGAACAAACGTGCCCTGTGGACAGCCGATGCGGGTAAGTCGCCCGAGCGCGATGCTCAGGTTACGACGGACGAGCACTTCGCCTTCCACTTCGCGGCCCGCGAAGACCTCGTCGTAGTCGTCGCCTTCTTCGTAGCGGTAGTAGATTCGGCTTACGGGCGCGTCGCGCCAGTCGACGATGCGAACGCCCGTCTTGCTATCGAGAAAGGTCGAGCGACCGATAAGCACTTCCCGCCGCCGATCGTTCTCCTCAAGTACGAGGCGCCCAAAGTAGGGCGAGTTCACGTCGACGGCCCCCTCGGTCACCTTGGCGCGCCGGGCGGCCACGCCAGCCAAGCGCTCCATCTCCTCGATGAGGGGCGGCACGTCTTCAATGCGGGCGTTCCGAATTTGGTCGCGCAGGTCGAGGAGCTCCTTGTCGTAGTCGATGGCGCTTGGGCGCACGGGTGCGCTGCTTCGTGCTGCGACGGTGCGGTTCACGCGGGTGAGCACCTTCTCCTCTTCGTGAACGATCGCATCGCGCTCGGCGTCTTCGGGCGCGGCTTCCGCGCTTGGACTTTTTGCGTCGATGGGGGCGCTGTTGACCTTGGTTTCCATGCGTTTCCTGGGTAAGTTAGTTGGAGTAGCACCGCCCGCCGGGTGGGCCAGCCGAATCGAAGACCACTTGCAGTGCACGCCCTTCGCTGAGAGCCTGCGCCGCCATGGCGACCACGATTCCGCTACGCGAACGAAAGCTCGACTACCTCTTCGTCGGGTTCTTCCTGCTGAACCTCTTCTTCATCTCCACGATCGTCGACATTGAGCAACTGATGATCGACGACCCCAACGACTTCGAATATCCGCTGTGGCCGCCGGCGCCTTTTGTCGACCTCATCCACTGGTACGGCGGCAATTTCGACCCGCCACTGATGGCACGCCCCGCCTGGTGGCGCGCCACGATTTGGATCGATGCGCTGTTCTTTGTGCCGTTCTATGCGTTTGCCACCTTCGCCTTCATCAAGGGCAAGAACTGGATTCGAAATTGGTGCTTTGTGTGGGGCTCGGTGATGATGACGAATGTCTTCATCATCTGCTTCGAGGAGACCGTCGGCGCTCACCCCACGGAGCATCTGGGCCTCGTGCTCGTGTTGAACGCGCCTTGGTTTTGCATCCCGATCGTGCTCATGGCGCGAATGTGGAAGACCACCGAACCCTTCACCCGCAACGACGACCCGGCGGAGGGGGCGGGCGCAGGCGCCGCCAACGGGGGCTGAAGGCCCCACTCGGGGGAGGAGGTTTGTCTCAATTGACTCAAAAACCCTGAGTTCTCTTTAGACCTTCGCTGGCACGGTGCTCGCATAGTTTCGTGCCATGAGCCACGCCGCTGGAATGAGCATCGTCGGTCGCCGCGAGAACAACGAGGACGCGTTCCGCATTCGCGAAGACCTTGGTCTCTACCTCGTCGCCGACGGAATGGGCGGCCACGCGGGGGGCGAAATCGCCAGCCGCCTGGCGGCGAACACGATCGTGAAGGCATTCGAAAATGCGCACGACAGCACCCGGCCCACCGGCGACACCGCGCAGATCATGCGCGTTCGCATGGCCACGGCCGTGCAGCTTGCCGTCGACGCGGTTGAGCAGCAGGCCGTCGGAGACCTGGAAGAAATGGGCACCACGCTGGCCGCCGTGCTCGTGGAGGGCAACCTTGCGCTCATCGCGCACGTGGGTGACAGCCGCGTTTATCGCCTTCGACGAGGCCGGCTCGAGTGCCTGACGAAGGATCACTCCTTCGCGAACGAATGCCGTGACGAGCTTCGGCCCAGCGTGTTGCCCGAGCACTTCGCATCGATGATCACGCGCTGCATCGCCGCTGATTCCGTCACCATGCCGGACCTTCGCATCGAAACCACCGAGCCCGGCGACGTGTTCATGATCTGCAGCGACGGCATCACCGACGTGCTCGGCAACGAAGAAATGGGCGACCTCATCGACGACCACGAAGTTGCCCTCGAAGCCGCGGAGGCGCTCGTCGCCGCCGCGTACGACGCCGAAAGCTACGACAACATCACCTGCGTCATCGTGCACGCGGCGCCGCGGGCGGCGAACGTTAGCGCTGCCTGACCGGTCTTGGCGGTTGCCGTTGGTGGAGTGCGGCCAGGCATGCGGCGGTCTTCATGACCGACCACGATTTGGCGCCTGCGGTCCGGATCCTCCCTCACGCCCAGGCTTCAAGTGTCAACTCCGACCGCATAGACTCCGTGTGCTCCGCGGTCGGTCATTTAGAGTTGGCGCTCGAGCACCTTGGACTTGCGGCGACGATCGTAGCTGCGCCCCTTCGGCAGGGACGAGGGCTTGGCGGGCGCGAAGCCTTGCTCGACAAACCAATGGGCGGATTGCGTCGTGAGCACGAAGAGACGGGATAGGCCCTTTGCCTTGGCTTGCTCCACAATCGCGCTGACGAGCGCCTGGCCCCGGCCCTCCGTTCGGTGCGTCGGACGGACGGCGAGGCATGCAAGTTCACCAGCGCCCTCGCCCAGCTCGTGAAGCGCGCAGCAGCCGAGAATCGTTCCGTCGCGTGCGACGACCAGAAAGTCCTCCAGGTCGCGCTCGAGCACTTCGCGGGGACGGCGTACGAGTTGGCCCCCCTCCTCCAAAGGCTCGAGCAACTCGAGCATGCCGGCGACGTCCGCCGGCGTCGCGGGCCGCGCCTTTTCACGCGGCTCCGCAACGATCAGCGTGCCGACGCCTTCGCGCGTGAAGAGCTCGTATATCAGCGCGCTGTCCGTTTTGCGGCTCAGAAGATGGGCGCGCGAGACACCGCCTTTTACCGCCTCGATGGCGGCGGAGAGATGAAGCCGAAGGTCTCCTCGGACGCGCTTCTTCGCCGCCGCGGCAAGCGAGAGCTCGCTCTCGCCAAGGGCCTTCCCTTCATGCAGCGCGATAAGCTTCTCCGCGCCGAGCGCCTGCGCTGTCTTCGAGGCGAGCTCAGGCGTGCTTAGGTTGAACGCTTCGCCCGTGATCGAATAACCGAGCGGCGTCAGAATAACGATCGCGCCCGAATCGAGTCGCTGTTCGATCGCATGCGTATCGATGCGCCGCACACTCCCCGTGGCGCGGTAGTCGATGCCGTCGCGCACGCCTACGGGCTGGGCCGTCACAAAGTTCCCGCTCGCCACGGACACGCGGTTGCCCGCCATCGGCGAACCGGGCAACGCCATCGTGAGGCGTTGCTCGAGGGTTATGCGGTTTTCGCCGGCCGCTTCCATCGCGGCGCGAAGGGCTGGCCCATCGGTGATGCGCAGTCCCTCGTGCACCTTCGCCGCTTGATCGCGCTCCTTTAGGCGCCGTTCGATTTGCGGACGACTGCCGGCGACAAGCACGAGACGCATGCCGAGCGAATGCAGAAGCGCCACGTCGTGCACGAGCGAGGGGAAGTTGCGCGAGCGAATCGCCTCACCGCCAAAAACCACCACCGCGGTGCTTTCACGGTGCATGCGAATGTAGGGCGCCGCGTTGCGAAACCCTGCGGCAAAGTCGTGGCTCACGCGGCCTCCACGCAAAAGCGATGAATCAATCCTTCGTAGACATCGGCGGCGGCGGAAAGGCCGGCTTCGGTCACGAATTCGTCCGGTTGGTGGGCAACGTCGATGCTGCCCGCGCCGCACACCACCGTTTCCATTCCCAGCTCCGTGAAGAACGGCGCCTCCGTGCAGAACATCACGGCCGCGGCCGATTGGTTGGTCATCGCTTCCAGCGCGTCGAGGGTGGACGCGTTCGCCGGCGTTTCAAAGGCCGGCACGGCTTTCGCCAAGCGCTTGTACTCCACCAGCAACTCGTCGCCGAAGCCGGCGCTTCTCAGTGCGTCGGCGACCGTCTGCTGGATGGCCGCACGCACGGCGTCCGGCTTCATGCCGGGAAGCATGCGAACGTCGTAGCTCAGCGAACAGCTGCCGCAGATACGGTTCGGACTGTCGCCGCCTTCGATCCGGCCCAGGTTCAGGGTTGGCTCGGGAACAACGAAGCGCGCGTCTCGCTGCTGCTGCAGCTTTTCCCGATAGGCCATGAGGGCCGAGAGCACGTGCGACATCGCGTCGAGGGCGCTGAGGCCGAGGCTCGGATCGCTTGAATGGCCCGAGCGACCCACCAGCTCGATGGCCTCCATTAGGATGCCCTTGTGCGCATGCACCGGCCGAAGCCCCGTCGGCTCGCCGATGACGGCGCGCGTAGCCGTCGGCAGCGTCGTTTCCAGCAGCGCCCTCGCGCCGTCCATCGTGCTCTCTTCGTCGGCGGTCGCAATCAAGACGACGGGTTCGCGGAGCGACGCCGCACGCACGCGCGATGCCGCATGAAGGGCGGCGGCGAAGAATCCCTTCATGTCTGCAGCTCCAAGGCCATACAGCTTCTCGTCCCGCTCCGTGAGTGCAAAGGGATCGCTGCTCCAACGCGACTCATCAAAGGGCACGGTGTCCGCGTGCCCCGAGAGCACCAATCCGCCCGGCCCGTCACCCAGGGTTGCAATCAGGTTGAGCTTGCCTGGATGCACCTCCTGCGTACGCACCGCAAAACCGAGGTCCTCCGCGTACGTGGCAAGCTGCGCGATCACGCCGGCATTTGGACCGTCGGCCCTGGGGTCCGGTGAGCTGACCGAACGCTCGTTCACAAGACGGCCGGTGATCGCGCGTAGCGGGGGCAGCACTGCCATGGGCGTACTGTAGCCCGGAACGTCGGCGAATCACGCACTCGCCGCGTGTTGACGATTCGCCGTGGGCGCGAACGGCTTCCCGCGGAACGACGCGTACTCGCTCGATGCTCCTGGCTCAGTCGATCGCGTGGAGTTCGGCCGGCTCGACCCGTTCGATCCGGCGGATGCCTTTTCGGGAAATGACCACCCGCGTGCGTTGCCAGGCAGTTTCTTCACCTACGGCGCGGCATCGGTAGACGATGTTCAAGTTGTAGACGCGCGGCGCCGTGGCGCTGTAGACATGGCCGTCGTCCGCGTCGGCAAAGACGATGCGCTGCTTTGGCTCGTCCGTGTGGCGAAGCCAGTCACTCAGGTCGAGGCGAAAGATCTCCGAGACACCGTCGAACTCACCGCCAACGCTTCCGTTTACGGTGCAACGTTTCTCGTGCCAGAGCACCCTTTCAGGGCGCGCAAGACCGTCGAGCCGATGGCGAAATGACTCCTCGCGCCGCGCCCGCACGGCGTTGGGCAGCTCTTCGACAAACGCCGTGCGCTCGACGATGCGCCCCGCCCGGGCACCGCGGCCGGTAAACAGGCGCCAACGCCGGTCCGGCAAAAAGCGGCGTATCCAGCGGGTGAACACACCTTGCAGGGTGGCCTTAAGTCGGTCCTTGCCGGCGTACGCCAACATCACGAGAAAGGTCCAGGTCCACAAGCTCCCCATTCGCGCTTGGTCGGGTGTCCCGTGGTAGAGGGCCGCGGCGACGGCAAAGGCCATCGCCACGCTCGCGGCAATCGCGTAGAGCACCTGCGTCGTGTAGCGCCCCGCTTCCGATACGTCGCACTTGAGCCACAGCACGGACGACGTAAAGCGCTTCAAGAGATGGCGACGGTACTCAAGGTGCTCAACGTCCCGCTTCGTTGCACGATGGTGGCCGACGCCGCCCAGCTCGTGGGCGCGCCGGTAAGCCGCCTGTTGTACGGCGAAGGCCGCAACGCGCCTCGCTTCTTCGTGCGCCCCACGGTTTCGGAGCGCGATGCTCATGTCCCCCGCACACCCTTCGAGGACGCGTGAGAGGTCCTCGTCCACCCAGCGAAACACCTCACCGTCCCGGTGGTGCTGCAGACGTTCGCGCATCGTTTCGAGAGCGTCCCGCAGGCCGTGAACAAAGGCTTCACTGCCATCGCCACCATCGAGCACGGCCTTTCGTCCGCGTCGCGCCGCATGTCGAAACTGACAGGCGAAGACGCGAAGGGTGCGCGCGTCCGGGGTGAGCGGCAGAGCGCCGGCGAGAACCTGGAGCTCCGACGCAGAGACAGCGCGCGGTGCCAAGCGCACGTAGGATTGAAAGGTCCGGTAGATCGCCGTTTGGTCGCGCGTCTCCGCGGACACCCGTAGGCTGCTGGGTAGGAAGAAGTACGCTTCCCAGAGGCACTCGCCCGCGCGGGCCGGCGTCTTTACCTCCAGCTCGAGGTGGGTTCGATCGTGGGCGCGCCAGCGCGGCGCGCGGACTTCGGCCGTTTCGATCGTAGCCTCGGACTTCGGCGCATCCGCGGCCTCCGTCGCTTTTAGACGGCGCCGCGCGATGGGCTTTTCCTCGGTACGCGCCACCGGAACCGCCGACCCGGTGAGCGCCGCTGTGCGCGTAGCCATGTTTCACAACTGTCACATTTGCCGTCTCATTGCCACGATTCTAAGGCTTCAGGCTCCAAAAATCCTAGAAACAAGCCGATTGAGCAAAGGCCTCGATCGAAAAGACGGATCGCGCAGTGGGCGATCCGTCGATTCATCCTTCTTCGGCGAATCGATGCCATAGTCGGCATCGAATGAACCGTGCGGCAGCCAGCGGCGGCATGTAGCGCCGCTCGCTGACGCGATGCGGGGACGCCGTCTTCAGAAGCCCTCGGCGGCCATCGCCTCGTCCGTGGCTTGGAGGGCCGCTTCGCGCGCCGCCGCAGGCGAAGCCGCCGCCGCCGAGCGACCCGCTCGTGCGCGAACACCCTCGGCCTGGCGCTGAATTCGCGCTCGGGCGGGCGCCGGCGCCGCAGCCGCGGCCTCCGTCATCGCGCGCGTGGCCACCTCGTAGTGCCGCGCGGCGGCCGCGCGGTCGTTTCGAACAAGGGCGGCTGCCGCCTGGCGCTCGGCCTGCGCCGCGCGCGTCGTCGCAACGAGCGTCGACACCCGTGGTGCTTCGCTCCCCGCCGCCGCCCGCTGGTCGCGCACCACTTCGTAGGTGAGCGCCGCGCGCTGCTCGATGGCTTCATCCGCACCGACAGGCTGAAAGCGCAGGCTGGCGTCGGCGAGCGAACGGCTGCCGAGGGCGGAAGTGTCGACGTTCGCGCGAATCAAGAACTCACGGCGCTGGCCCGCGACAACCGTACCCATCGGAATGCGAACGCGCCCACCGGACACCACGACGCCCGTCGACACGCCTTCGATGAAGCGAACGCCCGCCGCCGGAACGATTTCAAGCACCGCACCGGTCGCAACGGCCTGGCCAAGCAGCTCGACTTCCTGTCGAAGGATCGACGCCATCTGGCTGGGATTTCCGAGGTGGTAGAGACGGCCACTGCTGCGCACCGCAAGGGTGCCAAGGGTGTTCTCGTCGTAGTCGATGCCGACGCCAATCGCGGTCATTTGAACCGAGTACTCGGAGCCATTGGCCGCCATGATTCCGAGCTGGTTGGGATCGGTGATGCCAATGTTCGCGTGGCCGTCGCTGATGAGCACGACGCGGCGAACGCCGTGGCTGGCGGGCGCCGAAATGACGCGGTTGAGCCCGACCGAGACGCCTCCGTGAAGGTTGGTGCCGCCCATGGCATGCAGGCGGTTGGCCTGCGTCATCAGCGTTCCGCGCGTCGACGATGACACCACCGTGGGCGCTGCGATCTCCACAACCTCGTTGCTGAACGCATAGATGGAGACGATGTCGCCATCCTGCAGACTTTCGAGGAGCGATTGGGTCGCCAGCCGGGCATGCTGAATCTTCGCGCCGCTCATCGACCCTGACGTGTCGACGACGAGCGAGAGCGCCATCGGGGCGCGTTCCCGGACGGCGACGTCGGAGGGCGCGTCGACCCAAATGCCGACGTAGGTCTGCCCATCGGCGCCCACGTGAACGCGGGTCTGCAGCGCCGAACCGCCGATCCAGCTGGTCGATCCCCCGTTTCGCACGGTCACCCGTGTGCGCTGCGCGTACGTCGCGCTGGGGGCGCACGCCGTGATGAGTAGTAGCAAGGTGCAAATCGACTTCATGGGGTCCTCCGGTTTGATCCGTTTCGAAGGACGCTGACGAACGAGCCCAAGAAAAGTTGTGCAGCCGTCGATCTTTTTTACCGCAAGCGGAAGCAAGCGGCAGAACGCCGACGCTCGTTCAGTTCAAGCTCACGAAGAAGCCCGGTCGTCACCCTGCGAATCAGGCCAGCCGTAACACGGACCGCGACACTGGAAGCTTCCGGTCCATAGGACCCAACAAGCCGCGTTCGAACCCCGGAACACCGCCCGTCGGAGACGGCAGGCGGCTGGCGGGTTGGTGAAAAACTCCGCATCGCGCGTTGCGAGCCGTGTTCGCGTCGGCAGCGCGGTGCGATTTACGTCCGCCCGTAGCCATACGTGGCACAAACTGGACGTGTGGTGACGGCGTGAACAGCGCGCACCGCGCGCCGCGGAGTTTTTCACCAAACTGACTAGAGCTCGTATTCCGCTCGAAGTTCTGGGTCGGCCTTCGCCAGCGCCTCGGCCAGTTCAACCATCACGCGGCACTGCTTGACCGTCGCGTCATCCTGCATCTTCCCGTCGATCATGACCGCGCCCGTGCCGTCGCCCATCGCCGCGATGACCTTCTTTGCCCAGAGCACTTCTTCCTTCGGTGGGCTGAACACTTTGCGGGCGATGTCGATTTGCACCGGGTGCAGGGACCACGCGCCCACGCAGCCCAGCAGGAACGCGTTGCGAAACTGGTCCTCACAGGCTTGCGTATCGCGAATGTCCCCAAAGGGGCCGTAGTAGGGAAGGATCCCGTAGGCGCCGCACGCATCGACCATGCGGGCGAGCGTGTAGTGCCAGAGGTCCTGCTGTGCGCTCGTACGCGGCGCATCGGGCGTCTCGGGATTCGGGTCGGCGCGAACAAGGTAGCCGGGATGGCCGCCGCCCACGCGCGTGGTCTTCATGCGGCGGGACGCCGCTAGATCTGCAGGGCCCAGGCTGAGCCCCTGCATGCGTGGACTCGCGCCGCAGATCGCTTCCACGTTCGCCACGCCGAGGGCCGTCTCCAAGATCGCGTGCACGAGGATCGGCTTCTTCAGGTCGTGGCGGGCCTCGAGTTGGGCGAGCAGGCGGTCGACGTAGTGGATGTCCCAGGGCCCCTCGACCTTCGGCACCATGATCACGTCCAAACGCTCGCCGATGGCCGCGACGATTTCCATCACGTCATCGAGAAACCACGGGCTATCGAGCGCATTGACCCGGGTCCAAAGCTGGGCCGGTTGAAGATCGTGGTTCGTCGCGACTTCGATGAACCCGCGCCGCGCCGCCTCCTTCCTATCGGATGCCACGGCGTCCTCGAGGTTGCCGAGGAGCACGTCCACCTTCTGAGCTATCGCAGGCGCCTTCGAACGCATCTTCTCGTTTGAGGGGTCAAAGAAGTGAATCATGCGCGAGGGCCGAAAGGGCACCTCCCGCAGGGGCGCTGGTGCGCCGAGGGCCAAGGGCTCAAAGAAGGCTCGGGGGCTGCGAATCATGGCCCTCCTATAGTGTCCGACGTAAGGCCAGAAAAGGCGCCCGCGATCGGGCCACTGCCGGGAAGGCGTCGCTGGCCCGTGCCGAACATCCCCCGTCGTGGCCCCAAATCCTCGACGCTTTAGCCCCGTGGCGCGAGTCCAGGGTGCTCGCCGCGGCCGCCGCGCCACCAAAGTAGGGGTGGCCCTTGGACCTCGCGGCGAGCTCGCGTTAGGTAGGAGCATGGCTACGCATGACTCGGTTCTCGGCACGATCGGCCAGACGCCAATGGTGCACCTGGCCCGCATGGGCGCGGACGTACCGGCTGAAATCTTTGGCAAACTCGAGTTCCTGAACCCAGGCGGCAGCATCAAGGACCGTATTGGCGCGCGCATGCTGCTCAAGGCCGAGGAGCGCGGCGAAATAGCGCCGGGCGATACGCTGATCGAGCCCACAAGCGGCAACACGGGCATTGGCCTCGCCATGGCCGCCGCCGTTCGCGGCTACCGTATGATCATCACGATGCCGGAGAAAATGTCCCGCGAGAAGCAGGTCGTTCTCGAGGCACTCGGCGCCGAGATCATTCGCACGCCCACGGAAGCCGCCTTCGACTCGCCGGAAAGCCACATCAGCGTCGCCAAGCGTTTGAAGCAAGTCATTCCCAACGCCCATATCCTCGACCAGTACGGCAACGAGGAGAATCCGCTCGCCCATGCCGAAGGCACCGCGAAGGAGATCCTCGCGCAGATGGAGGGCAGGATCGACGCCGTCGTCGCCGGCGCCGGCACAGGCGGCACGATCACGGGGATCGCCCGCACCATCAAAGAAGCCCTACCCGACTGCCAAATCGTGGGTGTGGACCCCGTGGGTTCGATCCTCGCTGGCCCCGGTGAGATCAAGAGCTACAAGGTCGAAGGCATTGGCTACGACTTCGTGCCCGAAGTACTCGAGCAGGGCCTCGTAGACCGCTGGTTTAAGAGCGAAGACCGCGCGTCCTTTCGCATCGCTCGCCAGCTGATTCGCACCGAAGGCCTGCTTGTCGGCGGTTCGAGCGGCACGGCGATGTGGGCGGCCCTCGAGCTCGCCAAGGACATGCCCAAGGGTGCACGGGTCGTCGTGATCCTGCCCGATTCGGTGCGCAACTACATGACGAAGTTCGTGGACGATAGCTGGATGCGCCAAAACGGCTTCGGCGAAGTCGATGAGGAGTTCGGTTCGATCGGAGACCTGATGCGCGCCTTACCGAAGCAGGACGTGATCACCGTGGAGGACGACCGAAACCTCGGCCACGCCGTGAAGCTTTTCAAGGCCCACGGCATCTCCCAGATGCCCTGCACGACGAACGGCCGCCTCTCGGGCATCATCACGGAAAGCGACCTGCTGCATTTTCTGGTGGACGGTCGAAGCACCGAGTCGCCCCTCGCCGAGGTCATGGTTCGCCGCGTATCGACGGTCACCGAGCGCGACGAGGCGGGGGTGCTCCCCGAGATTTTCGAACGCGGCGAAGTCGCCATCGTGGTCGACGAAGAACGACGCGTACGGAGCGTCGTGACGAAGATGGACTTCATCGACTACGTCGCCAAGCGCACGGCCCTTCCCAACTGAACGCTTCGAGCCGCACCGCCCATGACCACCGAATCCACCACGCCCAACGTCGCCGTATTCTGCGACTTCGAAAACGTCGCCATCGGCGTACGCGACGCCCGCTACGACGCCTTTGACATCGACCTCGTGCTCGCGCGCATTCTCGACAAGGGAAAGATCGTCTTCAAGAAGGCATACGCCGATTGGGATCGCTTTAAGTCCGCGAAGCGTTCGATGCACGAGGCGAGCTTCGAGCTCGTGGAGATCCCGCACGTCAGCTACAGCGGCAAGAACTCCGCCGATATTCGCCTCGTCGTCGACGCGCTCGACCTGAGCTACACGAAAAACCACGTCGACGTGTTTGTCATCGTGAGCGGCGACAGCGATTTTTCGCCGCTCGTGAGCAAGCTCCGCGAGAACGACAAGGTGGTCATAGGGCTCGGCGTGAAGAACAGCTCGTCGGACCTACTCATCGAAAACTGCGACGAGTTCATCTACTACGACGACCTCGTGCGCCACAAGCGCTCGGCGCGCGGCGCCAAGAAATCAAGCCGGCGCGGCGGCCGGGGCCGGGGTCGGGGCGGTCGTTCCGAAGCAACCGAGGCGGAAGCCCCAAAAGCACGCGACGAAGCGAAAGACGGAACGAAGGACGCGCCGAAGGCGCCCAAACAGACCGAGACGCCGAGCGCCGCCGAGGAGTCCGGCGACCCACAGGAAGCCCTCGAGCTTGTGCTCGATACGGTTGAGTCGCTCTTCGCGGACCGCGACGGGAACCTCTGGGGCTCGATGGTGAAGCAGGTGATCAAGCGAAAGCGGCCCCAATTTTCCGAAAGCTACTTCGGCTACCGGAGCTTCAACCAGCTCCTCGAAGACGCGGCAAAGGCCGAACTGCTCGACGTCGTGCTCGACGAAAAGAGCGGCAACTACGTGATTCAGGGCTTCGGACCGAAGGCCTAGGCGCGGTGCCGCGTCCACGCGGCATGTATAGTTCGCCGATGTTGCTTCGCCCATCCCACGTCCGTCACTTAATCGTTATCGCGGCGGCCCTCGGCGCGCTGGGGTGCAGCGAAAGCACACCCATCGGCGCCACGGACGCATCCTTCGATGTGCTCGCTCAACCCGACGCGAGCGCGGACAGCGCACCCAGCGACTTCGGAACGGGGGATGCGGGAACGCCCATCCTCGATTTCGGAACGCCGAGCCCGGACCTTGGAGCGCCCGACTTCGGAACGCCGGTCATCGACGGCGGAGGACCAAGCATGGACGGCGGCCGACCGACGATGGATGGCGGCGGACCGATGGATGACGGCGGCCGACCGACGACGGATGCCGGCGGACCGATGGATGCCGGCGGACCGATGGATGCCGGCGGACCGGCGGATGCCGGCGGCCCAACGGTGGACGCGGGCGCGTGCATCATCGACGGCAACTACGCCGCCAACGCGTCGCCTTCCAACCCGCCCATCTGCAACGCCGCGACGGTCGATGGATGCACCGCAAGCCAACTCTCTCCGACGGCCGTCGACTTGTCGTGCAACACGAACGTCGGCCCAATCGGCGTAACGTGTATGCTCTCCGGCTGCAGCTGCGTCGGCGCGACCACCATCGCCGGCATCATGGGCACCGTCGACGCAGACTTCGCCGCAGGAACCGCGACGATCACGGTCTTCGGCAACAGCTGCGAGTTCGATCTGGCACGCCGCTGAACGGTGCATGGCGTAGACTGCGCTCATGCGCGTGCTCGTAACCGGCGGGACGGGGTTCCTCGGAGGCCACCTGGTGGAAGAGCTTGGCAAGGCCGGATTCGAGGCCGTGGTGTTCGCTCGAAGTTCCAGCAATACCGCCCAGCTCGAAAAGGCTGGCGTGGAAGTTCGGCGCGGCGCCTTTGGTGACGCATCGAGTCTCCGCCGCGCCTGCGAGGACGTTGACGCCGTGATTCACGCCGCGGGCGGCGGCGTTGTGCGCGAAACGGCCGACTACTACCGCGGCAACACCGAGTCGACGAAGGCGCTGCTCGCGAGCCTTACGACGCAGCGCGACTTCGTCCTCATCTCGAGCGTGGCGGCGCACGGTCCGGCAACCCGTCACCGCCGAGGCTTTGCCCGTCCTGTCGCGTGGGAGGGCGATGCAGACGCACCGACGTCCCACTACGGCAGGAGCAAACGGCAGGCCGAACTTCTATGCGCCCAAGCGAGCAACGTTCGCACCACGGTGCTCCGGCCGCCCGCCCTCTACGGCGATGGCGAGTACCGCATGGTGCCGCTATTTCGGCTCGCGCAGCGCGGCATCGTGCCTACGGTGCATCCGGAAGGCACCGTTTCCTTGCTCTCTGGACGCGACTGCGCCCGCGCCGCTGTCCGCGCACTGCAGTCCGACCACGACGGCGGCACCTACTTTGTCGCCGAGCCCCAACCGATCACTCGGCGCGCCATGGCGCAAGCCATCGCATCCTTCGCTGGCCACCGCCGAGTGCTCGCGATCCCCCCTGCGGTGATTCGTGCCGCCGCCGACGTCAGCGAACGCATTGCCAGGTGGCGCGGCCAACGCGCGGCCTTCAACGGCGACAAGGCCGCCGATATGTGCGCCCCCCACCAAAGCTGCGACCCTTCAAAGGCCGTGAACACGTTCGCTTGGAGCGCCAAAGACCGCTTCGTCGACCTCGCTCCAGCCATCGGCCGCGCCTATCAAGCGAAGGGATGGCTTCCTTCATGAACGGTCCTAAGGAGCGCCGAACGCTCGACGCCATCTCCGCGCATTTTCCGCGCACCTTCCACGCGAGAACACTTCTACTGGCGGTGACGCCCTTGGAGAGCATGAACCAATGAAAGAAGTATGCTTCTTCGCTACGCCCGAGGACATTCGTCCCGTTCTTGAACGCTTCGAAGCGTTCGAACCCATCCAATACGTGGAGATGCAGATGCGAACGGACGACCTCCGAGCCGTCTATATGAGCTCGGAACAACTACCCGATGCCGGCCAGGCCAACGACCGCGATGCAAACTTCTGCGAACGCTACCTCATCTGCCCGCGTGACGCGAAAGTGAGCGTGCAAACGATGAAGATGAAGAACGGCAAAACCCGCCGGGACGTGTTCGCTGTGGACAATCCCGAAGGCGCCTCCCTCACCACCGCCGGTATCTGGCGACACGACATCCTTCTTCCCGGGAGGATGACGGCGATGCATCGAAACGCGAGTTCGGACGCAATCATCAAGAACTTTCGGTCCGCAATCCGGAAAGAGAAGTTCAAGAAGGTCAAAGCGTTCTGGGTTGGCCCAGCAGCGATGGGCTGGCTTCGAGACGGCAAGCGTCTTCCCAGCGGAGGCGATGCCGACGACCCAACATCGCTCGATCTCAAGGCAACGAGCGAAACGCTCTAGGGCTGATCGGCCTTCGGCCGGCGGCTCACAAAGGGCTTCGTGCGAACCGCCTACGGTCGTAGTACGGCGCTCTCGACGACGACCACTGCGCATGGCGGAAAACGCGGATCCCCGTCTTCAAAGCCACCGAAGTCCGGTATGCCCAACATCAGCGTTCCGTCGGCTGCGACGTCGAGCGCCGTCGGCTCCTCGCTGGACCATTCAAAGAGCTTCGCGGAATGTCGATGGCCTGGCGACTGACCGTCCACGCGGAGCCCGTACGATGAAACGTCGCGAGCTCGGGCCCGCACCCGTCGTTCGGGTCGACGGCAAACAACCCCGCAAGAAGGGCCGCGGCTTCGCCCGAGGGATGAAGACGAACGCGCTGTCGAATTCGGGTGTTATCGCTGGGCGGCTGAAACGCCGAAGAGCGCTGCCAACCCTCCGGCGTGCGGTTCCAGAACAGGTACGCGGCGTCATCCACGCTGACGAGCGTGTCGCCGCGTACATCGACCCACCCGGCAGCACCGACGGTTTGCAATCGCTCTTCAACCCACTCGTCTTCAACCAACTCAAGGACTGCAAGGCGGAAGTCGGCGTTACTACCGAACGCAGGCTTCACGGCAAGCGTCACCTGGCCCAGAGCGTCGTCGATAGCCATCGACCTGACGACCTCGCGCATCGCCTCACTGTGAAACGTCCAGTTGGTTCCCGTTCGTCGGAACACGGCAATGCAGGAAGCGGCGGCGGTGCCCGCTCGACGAGGCGGCTGTTCGACGCACGGCATCGTCGCCGCAAGCCATGAGCCCGACGGCGAAAGCGACACGACGATAGGTTGATAGGACAGTCCCTCGTCCGATACCTGCGTCGGCGACTCCACCTACGAACCGTCGTAGCAGCTGTAACACTCCACTTTCACGCAATGGCGCTCGAGGTTCGCCTTTTGACGTGTATGCGCTAAGGCCAGCGCGCTTGCGGCAACGCTCGCTGAACGAGGGGGAAAACGTCCCGGTGCGCGTCGCGACCCCAGAGCAGGTCTTGGTGGGCGTAGTCGGGAAGCACGGTGCGACTCGGCTTCGTGCCCGCTTCGCTTCGCAGCCATTCCCCAAAGCGCCCCAAGCTATCTGGGTGCCACAGCGCGTTGTGTCGGCCCGTGATGAGTGCGATTTCCCTTCCGCGGAACCTGTTGGACTGGAAGTAGGGCTGGGCGGCGGTCCAAGCCTGCGCGCCCGTCTCGGGGGCGTCGAGCGGCGCGACGTAGCCGCGCCG
>JBCCRV010000055.1:0-18219 GCA_039201085.1 Myxococcota bacterium
ACGTGGTACTTCAGGCGCTCTTCGAGGGCGTGTTCGGCGCGCTCGCGCGTGCCGTAGTGCTCGATGAGTTCTTCCGGGAAGCAGAGGGTGAGCTCGCTCATGTCCGGTAGGGTCTTGCGTTTACCGAAGAATCCGGGCTGGTCTTTCGTTCCGTCGGGGCGGACGCCCTTCCAGGTGGTGCGGTCCATGTCGGCGATGCGGCTTCGCAGGCCTGGCCATTCTTCCGGGTAGCGCACGGCGCCCGGCGAGACGGGGTTCGCCAGCGTGTAGGCGATTTTGTCGACGATGGCTTCGGGGTGCAGGCAGACGACCTGGTTCGGCTTCGGGCGGAAGATGTTGCCGCGGGTGCTGCGGTACGTCGTCTTGATGTGCTGGGCCACCGTGCGGTTCAGGTCTGCCAGGAACTTCGGGGGCTTCCTACGGGCGTGTTCTTTGAGACGAACCTCGCGCAAGACAGCGCGTACCGGCGCGAGCGGAGCGCGGCCGTGGACAGCGACGGGGCACCCACGGGTTGGGACGGGGTCTATTCGGCCGGCGGGGAGATTCGCGGCGTGCCGGGGGCCGGCTTCGCGGGAGGCGTGGCGATGAAGTTTGAATGGGCGGGAGGCCGAGCGGCCCAGGGGGTTCAGCTCATCAAGCATCTCACGGGCGCGCGGGAAACGGGCTACGAGGAGCTCTTTGTTCGCTATCAGGTGCGTTTGCCCGACGCGTTTCGCGCGGGGAGAGCCGACGAAGCGCTGGCCTACTGGCGCTGGGGAATGCTCCTGCAGCGACGCGGAACGGAGCCGCGGGACTGGGGCGTCATGGGATTTCATCCGCGAAGCATTCGGTGGCAATGGGGCAACGGCCTTCCGCGGTGGGGCGTTCGTCAGCGGCTTATCTTCGGCGAGAACTTCGAGAGCAACCGTCCGCCCATGCCTCTGGCGGAAGCTGGACCGGACTGGTTCGTCAGCGGCGGCGATGAACAGGGGCACCATCGACGCTTTGACGGCCACTGGGATCGCATGGGCGCCGGCGCCTGGGAGTTCGATCATCAGAGCCGGCAGCTCCTTTCGGACGCGCGCACCTGGCACACCCTTGAATGGCGCTTTCGCTTGTCCAGCAGCGACACGTCCAACGACGGCGTGTTTCAGCTCTGGTTCGATGGCGAAGAACAGGTCTGCCCCAACGCGATCACGGGGGTGGAGCAAGATGTGGATCAAGCATCGACAAACCGCTCGCTCATCACGGCGGCCAGTCCCGGGATGAACGTGCTCATGGTGATGGGCAACGTCGCGGGCTGGAACGCCGACTGGGGCGAGCCCGGCGCCGAAGGCGGCATCTACGTGAACGACGTGGTCGTTAGCACGGAACGTATTGGCCATGACTACGTGGTCACTCGCGACGGCTTGGGGCGCTGACGTACGCATTCGGCGCTGTCATCGCGAGGCGCCTTGGCAGCGGCGGATGAGCGGGTAGGGTGGGCCATGCTCGCCGAGCTCCTTGCCGATGCGCCCGTCGCGGTTCGCGAAATGCACCCGCGCGACGCCCAGGTGGAGCGGCTTCCCCACGCGGAGGCGGCGCTCGTTGCGAAGGCCATCGACGAGCGAAAGCGCCAGTTCGCCGCGGGGCGCACCGTGGCGCGGCAGGCCTTGGCGGATGTCGGCGCCGCCACGCCGCCGATCCTCTGGACGGCGGAGCGAGCCCCCCTTTGGCCTAAGGGCGTGGTGGGCAGCATCACGCATACGAAGGGGTGGGCGGCGGCGGCCGTCGGGCGGGCGAAGGACGTGTTGGGCGTCGGGCTCGACGTCGAACCGGCGGCGGCGCTGAAGCCGCGCGTCTTTGATGCGATCGCGACCGAGGACGACCGCCAGGCCCTGCGCTTGGCGGGGCTTGATGGGGAGCGCTTCGGCAAGGCGATCTTCTGCGCGAAGGAGGCGGCCTATAAGGCGCAGTATGCGCTAACGGGGACGTACCTCGGTTTTGCAGCGATGTTTGTCGAGCTCGATCCCGAAACGGGCTGCTTTCGTGCGGTTTTTCGCCAGGCGGCGGCAGAGGCATTTCGGCCTGGTGATGTGCTTCAGGGCCGCTTTCAGCAGGATGAGCGCTTCGTTCGCGCGGCGGTGCTTATCCCCGCTGAGTCCGCGATTCAGCGCGTTTAAGGAGCGCGTGGTGGTCAGCGGCGGCGGGCCTCCGCCAAACTGCATTCATGTCCCGCGCGCTCCTTTTGCTCTTCGTCTTGGCGGCCTGCTCCGATTCGGCGGGCACGATGTTCAGTTCGCTCGACGCGGCCATCCCGGATGCGGCGCCGGGGCGCAGCGACGCGGCGACGGACATGCGCCGAGGCGCCGACCTGGGGCCGGACGCTCACCTGCCGCAGCCCGATCCGCCGGACCTGCGAGTACCAGACGCGGATGCAGGAATGGAGGGCGACGCGGGGATGGACGCCGAGCTCGGTGCGCCCGAAGTTGGCGCTCCAGACTTGGGCGAGCCTTCCGAGCCGCCGGCGGGCGTGGTCTTCGAAACGAACTTCGCCCGCGACGGCGCCTACTCGGCCACGCGCATCTCCCGGTGGGACTACGAACAGGTACCCAATGGTTGGGACGGCGTGCGCACCAACCTGGGCACGATTCGCGGCGTGCCCGGCGCCGGCGTCGGTGGGAGCGTGGCGATGAAGTTCGAGTGGCCCGGCGGCGGGACGGCGCTGGCGACGAGCCTTGGCAAGCACCTGACCGGTGAGCGCGACACGGGGTATGCGGACCTATACGTACGCTACCACGTGCGCTTGCCCGACGGCTTTCGTGCCGGGCGCGGCCAGCCCCTTGCTTACTGGAAGTGGGGTCGCCTCTGGCAGAACACGGGACTCGAGGGCGCGGGGTGGACCGAGCAGCGTCCCGACTCGTATTACATCGTCTGGAACTGGGGCAGCGGACTGCCGCGATGGGGGTTGCGAACCGGGCTGACCTTTGGCGAAAACCTCAACACGGACGACCGCGGAAGCGCCGGCGGTCCGCGTGGCGGTCCTGACTGGTACGTCAGCGGCAGCGATTCGCCTGGCTACCACATTGGTTTCGACGGCCACTGGGACAGCGTCGGCGCCGGCGCGTGGGAGTTCGACCACGACGACGGTCGCCTCTTGAGCGAGGACCAAGGCTGGCACACGATCGAATGGCACTTTCGGCTTTCCAGTACCGACACATCCAACGACGGGATCTTCCAGGTGTGGTTCGACGGCGAAGAGCAGGTGTGCCCGAACGTGGTCGACGGCATCGACCAGCCCACGGACGTGCCATCCACAAACCGCTCGCTGATCACCGCCGCAAAGCCCGGCATGAACTTCTTCACGCTGATGGACAACGTTTCGGGCTGGAACAGCGAATGGGACGGCGCAGCCGGCGGCATCTGGATCAACGATGTGGTGATCAGCACGGAGCGCATCGGCCACGACTACGTGGCGACGAACGATGGTTCGCCGTTCTAAACGACCGATCGAAAATTGGCAGCGTTTGCCAAGCCGCGCCCGACGCAGGATACGCCTACCAAACTTGCGCCTCGGCGCTGCGGTGCCAGGCTTCGCCCATGGGCCTCCTCAAACGTATCTTCGGCTCCACCGAGCCTCCGGCGCACGTCAGCGACGCCAACTTTCGCAGCGTGGTGCTCGAGTCGCAGTTGCCTGTCGTGCTCGATGTCTGGTCGCCGAACTGCGGGCCCTGCAAGCAGCTCGAAGCCGTTATGATGCACCTCCGGCGACGCTACGATGGACGCGTTACGATCGCGGAAATGAACAGCCGCGGGGCGATGAAGACGGCGGCTGCCCTGCGCATCACCGCCACGCCCACGGTGCTCTACTTCGAAGGCGGCAAGGAACGGGAGCGCGTCCTCGGCTTTCGTTCGAGCCTGTACCATGAGCAAGCGATCGAAGAGGTCTTTGGCATTTCGCCCAAGGGCTGACGCACGCCGATCCTCGCGACCTATGAAGCGCTCGCCCCATCCCTGGACCCAGCTTCCCTGGCCCCTTGGAACGGTGCTCACGATGCGCGTTGAGGTGGCACGGGGCGACTTCGCGAAGCGAAGCGCGAGCGGCCGCATCGAGTTTGTCTCACCCTTCCGATGCCCGTTCAACTACGGAAGCGTCGTGGCGGACGAGGGGCCCGACCCATGTTCGGCAGACGGCGAGGGCTACGACGCCGTGTGGCTCGGACGGCGCGTTCGGCGCGGCGAACGCCGAACGGGCCGTCTCGTTGCCGTAGCCCTCTTCATCGATGGGGGCCTCGAAGACCACAAGTTCGTGCTTAGCGATGGCGCCCGCCTTTCCCATTCGGGCCGCTTGGCGGTGGAGCGCTTTTGCTCGCGCTATGCGCGGATCAAGCGCTGGGCGGGGCGCGACAGCCGCTTCGAAGGCTGGTGGTGATCGCCCAAACTTTCGCAGCCCGATCGACACAAATGAACGCCGGATGTACGCTCGGCCCGCCTTATGCGTACCTGCCTTTTAATCCTCCTGTTGAGCGCCCTTAGCGCGCCAGCTTTCGCCCAAGACCGCGATTTTGATTCGATCGCGGACGAGGACGAACAGGGCGTGGGCGCCGACGGCATGCCGGTGGACGTCGACACGGACGGCGACGGTCAAAACGACGCCGACGATCTCGACTCGGACAACGACGGCATTCTTGATGCGGACGAAGCCGGCGATGCCGATCGCTCCACGCCGCCCATCGACTCCGACGCCGACGGCGTTCCCAACTTTCGCGACGACGACAGCGATGACGACGGCGTCCCCGATCAAGCCGAGTCGATCCGCGATCTCGATGGCGACGAACAACCGGACTACGCCGACCCAGACAGCGACGGAGACGGCTTCAACGACGGCGTCGACGTGTGCCCCGAACTCGAGCTTCGCGACCAGTCCGATCTCGACGGCGACGGCGAAGGCGACGCGTGCGACGACGACCTCGACGGCGACGCGATCGTGAACGACGAAGACAACTGCCTGCTCGTCGCCAACGCCGACCAGGCCGATCGGGACGGCGACGGCCTGGGCGACGCATGCGAGATCATCGATGAGAACGGCGACGGCTTCGACGACCGCCTCGTCGCGCGGGGCGGATGCTCGACGACGTCCTCGTCGGCGCCGATGGCGATGCTCTTGTTCCTCGGGTTTGTGCTCTTTCGTCGACGCGCTGCGCTAGTTGTGATGCTCGCCGTGGGCGCCCTGTCGACGGGCGCCGTTTCGACGGCCCGCGCGCAAGAGCCCGACACGTTCTCGACCGAGCGGCTGCGCTACGCGATCGACCGCAACGGCATTGCGGGCGTGGAGTCCGGAGCGGTTCCTGCCCACCTCGACGTGCAGGGGCTGGTGTACTTCGCGTACGCGGACGATTCGCTCGTGGCCCGTGGCGTGCTCGACGACGGCGCGAACGAGCGCGCCCTCGTGGAAAACCGTTTTTCCGGTGGTGTGGGCATCGCGCTGCCGCTCTTCGATCGCTTCGCCCTCGCGCTGCAGATGCCCTTCGTGTTTTCGCAAGACCGCCCGTCGGACGGGCAGGGCTTTCGAACGCCGCTGGATGGCCTCGACGCCGGCCTCGGCGACCTGCGCATCGTTCCGAAGGTGCAGATTTTAGACGCGGCGCGCTTCGGCATCGATTTGGCGTTCATGCCGGCGATTCGCATTCCGCTCGGAGGCGCCCGCGATTACCTGCGCGAAGACGACTTGGTGTTTGAGCCGGAGATCGCCGTGAGCGGTCAGGCCGGCAAGTTTCGCATGGCCGCCAACCTGGCGTACCGCCTTCGCGGCGAGGAGCAGGGCCTGAACCTTCAGGTCGACGACGAAGTCGTCGCCCGGGTGGGCATGGCCCTTCGCTTCTCCGAGGGCGGTGGCGTGCCCCTGGAGATCGGCGCGTCCATTCTGCTCGCCTTCGACGCCGACAACCCCTTCGGCAGCGCCAACCAAACGTCGACGGAAGTGCAGGGCATCGTCACCTGGGATGCGCACCCGTACTTTTCGGTGTTCGGCCTGGCGGGGGTGGGCGCCAGCGACGGCTGGGGCACGCCCGATTGGCGCGCGAGCATCGGCATTCGCGCTGGCGTCCTCCAGGGCGAGCCGGATCCCTGCGCCGGCCAGGAAGAAGACATCGACGGCTTCGAAGACGACGACGGATGCCCCGACCTCGACAACGACGAAGACGGCATTGAAGACGACGACGACGGCTGTCCGATGGAAGCCGAGGACACGGATGGCTTCGAGGATGAAGATGGCTGCCCGGACGCCGACAACGACGACGACGGAATCGTTGACGAGGCAGACGCGTGCGTGAGCGAGCCCGAGACGGACAACGGCTTTGAAGACGACGATGGCTGTCCGGACGAGGTTCCGGACGTCGATGGCGATGGCCTGAACGCGGCGGACGACGCGTGTCCAGAGGAAGCCGAAGACATGGACGGCGTGGCGGACGAAGACGGCTGCCCGGAGATCGACGGCGACGGCGACGAGATCGTCGACACGGCAGACCGTTGCCCAACGGAAGCGGGACCGGCCGCAACCGGGGGCTGCCCCGATACGCACCAAGCCGGCGCGGGAGTCGTCGACCGGCTCGACACCTGCCCGACGGAAGTCGGCACGGCGGAAAATGGCGGCTGCGCCGAGGCGACAGACGTGCGCATCGACGAAGGCCGCCTGCGCATTCTCGAGAAGATCTACTTCCGCAGCGGTAGCTCGGTGATTCAGTCGCGCTCCTTCGAAATCCTTCGCACGATCGCCGCTGTGCTCACGTCCCATCCGGAGGTCATGCACGTGCGCGTCGAAGGACACACGGACGACCGCGGCCGGGAGGAATCGAACCTGCGCCTTTCGCAGGCCCGCGCTGACGCGGTCGTGGCCTTTCTCGTGGAGGCGGGCATCGATGGAGGCCGCCTTCGCGCCGTCGGCTACGGCGAGAGCCGGCCCGTGGCCGAAGGGCGAACCACCGACGCCCGCGCGCAAAACCGCCGCGTCGAGTTCTTCTTTGAGACCGACGAGGAAGCGCAGCAGGCTGCCTCAGCGAGCGCTGCTGCACCCGCTGAGGCAGAGTGATCGCGTCACCAAGCGTGGGGCTGAAGTTGCCGAATCTCGCGGCGCAGCCGTCGTATCGCAAACCGAGGTTCCGCGTAGAGTTGGCGACGCAGCCCCAACTGAGCTGCAAGAAACACCGCGAGTCCCGTCAGCAAGACGCTGCCGGCCGTGATCGCCATCGGTAAGAGAAGGTGGTCGACGGCCTCAAAGTTAAGGGACGCGGCAGTACCGGTCGCGACGAAGCCGAGCAGCCCGACGCCCATCATGGGCACCGCAGTGCGGTAGAGGCGTCGCAGTCGTGAGGCCCGGGGCGACGCCCGCCTTTCCGTAAGTTCATCGATCCACGCTTGTTCCTCGAGTTGAAGCTGGGCGATGGCGTCATTGCTGTTGCCAAACCACGTGCCGGCGGTGGGACTCTGCGCGGCGGCGGCGGAAGCGTTGGCGGCAAGAAGCGAAAGGGTGAACGGAAGGAGTCGAAGCATGCTCGCCGCACCAGCAAGATGTAGACCACGAGACGGGCCACACTCTCTCGGAACGCAACGAGGCACTCCGGACCCACGCTATACGGGACGCCAACAAGCGCCGTAGGGCCCGCGCGACGCACGCGAGGGATGTGCCAAAGCACGCCACGTCGGTAGTTCTGGGCGCACTCGGAAACGGGTCACCGCACCGATGCGCTCTTCATACGCCAAAATGCGTTCGTCGCGTGCCAGAACGCCAAGACGATTCTCAGATGCTTGCTTCCCCTAAACGGTCGACAACGCGCCCCGTCGCCCTACGTCTCCGCGGTGGAAGTCAGCGTCGTACAGGGCCTGAAAGAGGTCGACGAGGCAGAGTGGGACGCCGTCTCCGGGCCCGACGACCCCTTCGTTGAATACGGCTTCCTGTCCACCCTTGAAGACAGCGGATCCGTCGGACCGGGTACGGGCTGGCATCCGCTGCACGTTACCGTGCGCGACGAAGGCAAGCTGGTCGGGGCCATGCCGCTCTATCTCAAGGAGCACAGCTACGGCGAGTACATCTTCGATTGGGGCTGGGCCGGTGGTGCGGAGCGGGCGGGACTTCGCTACTACCCGAAGCTCGTGTCGATGGCGCCCGTGACACCGGCGACGGGGCGGCGCTTCTTGGTGCATCCGGATGCCGAGCGCGAGCTCGTGGTGCCCGGTCTTCTGGAAGGGGCGCTCGCCGCCGCCAAGGCCACGGAGGCGTCGTCCGTTCACCTGCTTTTTTTGAGCGAGCAAGAGCGGCGCGAGGTGGCCGAAGACGGACGCTTCATGGCGCGCCTTTCGATGCAGTACCACTGGCATAGCGCCGGCGATGCGAGCTTCGACGACTACCTGGGGCGCTTTCGTTCTTCGATGCGCAAGAAGGCGCGCAAGGAGCGGCGCGCCGTGAGCGAGGCGGGCCTCGACGTCCGGGTGCGAACGGGCGAAGAGCTCACGCGGGACGACTGGCGCATGCTGCGGCGCTTCTATGAAGACACCTGCCGGCGCAAGGGGTCGTACCCCTACCTCGAAGGGGCGTTCTTTGAGATCGGTGCGGAGCGCCTAAAGAAGCGCGCCGTGGCCGTGCTCGCCTACGAAGGCGAGCGCTGCGTAGCGGGTACGCTCAACTTCGAAAAGGGCCCGCATCTCTACGGCCGCTATTGGGGCTGCGACAGCGACTACGACATGCTGCACTTCGAGCTTTGCTACTATCGGCTCATCGAGCGGGCGATCGAAAAGGGCATGGCGCGCTTCGAGGCCGGCGCCCAGGGAAGCCACAAGCTTCGCCGGGGGCTTATGCCCACGCCGATCCACTCGGCGCACTTCATCGCCCACCCCCAGCTTCGCGCCGCAATCGCGGACTTTCTTCCGGACGAAGCACGCCAGATGATGCGGCAAATCGAGGTGCAGTCGGAGCACGGCCCCTTTCGCCGCGACGGCTGCTAGACCGGTTTGACTCTCGAATGCGCCTCCCACGCCCGCCCTGTTGCCCGATGTCAGCGTCCCTCCTCCTTGAAATGTGCCTACATGCCTGCGTCGTCGGTCCTTGCCCTCGATCCGCAGGACCGCGGCGGGCCCATTCGCGCGTCAAACCGGTCTAGAGAACGAGCATGCCTTCGAAACGCATGCCTTCGAACGCCGAACTCGTGTGGGCGCTGGCGCGACGCATTCCGCCGGGCCGTGTGATGACCTACGGTCAAATCGCCGACGTATTGGCGGACGAGTGCGGCGCCGTGATGACGGCGCGCGCCGTCGGGCGCGCGATGGGCGAAGTTCCGGACGACGTACCGTGGCACCGCGTTGTGAACAGCCAGGGGCGCAGCAGCGTTGACCGCGACGGCAGACGACGCCAGCAATCCCTCCTGGAGGAGGAAGGTGTTCGCTTTACTCGTGATCGCCTGCGGCTGAATGAGTACAGGTGGTTCCCGGGGAAAACATGAGTGAAAAGCGAAGGCAGGTCGTCATTTTGGGCGCGGGTTTTGGCGGCCTTCAGGTCGCCCGCGGCCTCGACGGCGCGGACATGGACGTGGTGATCGTCGATCGGAACAACCACCACCTCTTTCAGCCCTTGCTCTATCAGGTGGCTTCCGCGGGCCTGGCGCCCGGCACGATCACCGTCCCGATTCGCAGCGTGGTGGGCCGTCAGAAGAACACCCGCGTCTTGCTGGCCGATGCGGAGCGCATCGATTTGGATCGCCAAGAGGTGGTGCTCGCCGACGGCGAGCACCTTCCCTACGACGATCTCGTCGTCGCCGTGGGAGCGCGCAACAACTTCTTTGGCAACACGCACTGGGCCAAGCACGCGACGGGGTTGAAGGATGTGCGTGACGCCCTGTCGATTCGCGAACGCATCCTCCTTTCCTTTGAAGCCGCGGAGCGTTCGAACGACCCGAACGAGCGCCAGCGTCTAACCACCTTCGTGGTGATCGGCGGCGGCCCGACGGGCGTGGAAATGGCCGGCGCGATCAGCGAGCTCGGGCGCCAAGTGCTCGCCGACGACTATCCGAACGTTCCCGCCGACAGCGTGCGGGTCGTGCTCGTCGAAATGGCTAAACGGGTGCTCACCTCCTTCGACGAGGACCTCAGCTACGAAGCCGAGCGCCAGCTAGAGGAACTCGGCGTCGAGCTCCGACTCGGGCAGCCGGTGACGGACATCCAGGACGGTTACGTCATGCTGGGCGACGAACGGCTCGATGTGTCCGTTGTGGTCTGGGCTTCCGGCGTGAAGGCGGAGGCGATCGCCGCCGAGTCGGCCATGCCCCAGGACTGGAACGGGCGCTTGATGGTCGATGGCCATTGCTGCGTGAAGGGGCACCCGTCGGTGTTTGCCATCGGCGACGCTGCGCATTTTGTCCCCGAGGGCGAAGAAGAGCCCCTGCCGGGTCTCGGCGCCGTTGCGATGCAGCAGGGCATCTTTCTCGCGAAGCAGCTTCGGCGACGTGCGGCACGTAAACCGCTTGAGACCTTCAAGTACAAGGACCGCGGGACCATGGCCACGGTGGGCCGTTCACGCGCCGTCGTGCAGGGCGGCATCAAGATGACCGGGTTCTTCGCGTGGATCGCCTGGTGCCTCGTGCACGTAATCCTGCTCATGGGCTTTCGCAACCGCGCTGTCGTGCTCTTCAACTGGGTTTGGGCCTATGTGACGTACAAACGCGGCGCGCGGCTGATCACCGGTCAGGTCCCGATTCGAACGACGGACCAAGCGTTGGCAGAGAAAGCGGACGAGGCACCCGGCCAGCTGCGCGAAAGCGCTTAGCCGGCGTCGCTGGCGCGTTACCGGGCCGAAATAACGGCATATCTGGTGATTTTCCCGTGCTGCGGTAGGCTCGGGCGCGCTCTTCCCTACCGAAATGAACCGCATCCGCGTATCGTCACGCGACCGCGGTGCCCGACCACCGCTCCCCGCCCATGACGCTGCTCGTCATCTACGTCTCCATCGCCCTCGGCTTCTCCTTCCTGTGCTCCGTCTTGGAGGCGGTGCTCTTGAGCGTGACGCCGGGTTATATCGGTACGCTCACGCAGGAGCGGCCTGCCGTAGGCGCGAAGCTCGCGGCCCTGAAGGCAGACGTCGACGGTCCTCTTTCGGCGATCCTCAGCCTCAATACGCTTGCCCATACGGTGGGCGCGGCGGGCGCCGGCGCGCAGGCTCAGGTGGTGTTCGGCTCGGACGTGCTGGCGATCGCTTCGGCGATTCTCACCATCCTGATCCTCGTCGTCAGCGAGATCATTCCGAAGTCTCTCGGCGCCTTGTACTGGCGCAAGCTGGCGCCGGGCGTGGCCCGAATCCTGCCCGTTTTGATCATCAGCATGCTGCCGCTCGTGTGGTTATCGCGCTTCATCACGCGCCTCATCAAGCCCGCGGGCCACGGCAAGGCGAAGGTCTCGAAGGAAGAGATTGCCGCACTGGCGCAGATGGGGTCGGAGCAGGGCGTCTTCGACGCGTCCGAATCGCGTGTTCTCACCAACCTCTTTCGTTTTGGTTCGCTGCGCACGCACGACATCATGACGCCGCGCACGGTGATGTTTGCGCTGCCGGCGAGCCGGACGGTGGGCGAAGTCGTTCCCAACTCGGACGACGGAGAGGACCGATCCGATTCGACGGAGCGCACGTCGCTGAATGTGTTCTCGCGCATTCCTGTCTATGGCGACTCGACGGACGACGTCGTCGGGTACGTGCTGAAGGACGCGGTCTTTTTGGCGGCGGCGAAGGGCGAGCTCGACCGCAAGCTCAGCACGTACATTCGCAAGATGCTCGTTGTCCCGGAGGGACTGCCCGTCGCGGCGCTCTTCGAAAAGCTCCTTCAGGAGCGCGAGCATATTGCCCTCGTCGTCGACGAGTATGGCGGCGTCGACGGCGTCGTCACGATGGAGGACGTGCTCGAAACGCTGATCGGACTCGAGATCGTCGACGAAGCGGATCGCGCCGAAGACATGCGCGAGATGGCCCGCAAGAAGTGGCGCCAGCGCCGCTCGGCCCTTGGCACGCTGCCGCCGCCCGAAGGGGAAGAGACGTGAGCCGCGAGGTTGCGTGCCCGAACTGCGGGGGACCGATCGAATTCAAGATGGGCAGCGCCTACGTGCTGGCCTGCCCCTGGTGCAAAGCGGCCGTCATGCGTACGGACCGGGACCTGCAGACGCTGGGCATCCTGGCGGACCTGGTGCCCACGGCGCCGGAACTCAACGTGGGCGACACGGGCTCGCTCCTCGGCGGCGAAATCGTCGTGGGTGGACGCCTTCAACTCGACCACGGCCGCGGTCCTTGGGACGAGTGGTACGTCGAAAACACCCAGACGCGCCAATGGGCCTGGCTCGCGAAGGCCCAGGGGCGGTGGTACTACACGCTCCCCGTGGCCATTAGCGGTCCGCTGCCCACATGGGAACAGATGGGTCCGGGTCAGCGTGGGTCCCTTCCCGGCGTGGAGGGCGAATGGGTCGTCGGCGAACGGGGCGAGTCGAAGGTGCTCGGCGCCGAAGGCGAACTGCCGACGCCGATCCGACCCGGCGTGACCGGTCGCTACGTCGACCTGAGCAACGCCGCCGGCGGGTTTGCGACCATCGATTACGGCGCGCCCGGCGACCAGCCTCAGCTCTTTGTGGGACGCAGCCTGAACGAAGGCGAGTTTACCGTCGGCACGCGCGCGATGATTTCGCCCGTCGGCGGAGGCGTCGAAAAGGTTGAAGCCAAGCGGCTTCGCTGCCCCACCTGCGGCGATGCGGTGCCCGTGCGTCTTCCCTCCGCGACGGAGCGGGTCACCTGCGGCAGCTGCGGAAGCCTGCACGATTACAGCAACGGCGAGCTTAAAATGCTCACCCAGCTCGAAGGCTCGCGGCAGCGTTCGCCGATTCCCCTCGGCAGCGAAGGCACGCTCGACGGCGAGCAGGTCATGGTCATTGGGTTCATGGAGCGCGCCACCCAGGTCGATCACGTGACCTACCGCTGGCGCGAGTTCCTGCTGCACGCCGAGGGCAAAGGCTTTCGCTGGCTCCTCGAAGACAACGGCCACTTTCAGTACATTCGTCCGCTCGAAACGGGCGCCGTACAGCGCCGCTCGAAGTTCGCGAAGACCGTCAGCTACCAGGGCAAGACCTACCCGATGTTCTCCCGCGCCAACGCGTGGGTGGAGACCGTCGTCGGCGAGTTTTACTGGAAGGTCTCGCAAGGCGACGAAGCGGAGCTTCAGGATTTTGCAAAGCCGCCGACGGTGATCAGCGCCGAGCTGACGAACAACGAACTCGTCTACTCGCGCGGCCAACACATCGAGCCCGCAGACGTCTGGTCGGGCCTCGGCCTTCAGGGCAGTCCGCCCCATCAGGTCGGCGTCGGCATCATTCAGCCGAACCCCCACTCGATGAAGGGGTGCCTCGTTTCCATGCTGGCGGCGGTCATGCTTATCGCCATTGCCGTTGTCACTTCGGGCAGCGGTACGCTTGTCGAAGGGCCGCTTCAGCTGCCGCCCGTGTCGCGCGCGTCGCCGGACGAAACGGGATCGTATGCATCGACCACGCCGCCCTTTCACGTCGACGGTCCAACCGTTCTGAGCGTTGAGGTCGCCGGGACGCCGTCCAACCAATACATCGGCGCCAACTGCGCGCTCATCAACGAAGCGACGCGCGAAGTGCGCGAGTTCTACATCGACTTTGGCCGCTACAACGGCGTCGAAGGCGGCTACGGCTGGAGCGAAGGCTCGTCGCGAAGCGATGTGCATCTCGACCGCGTCAGCACGGGCGATTACCGGCTGCGCATCGACCCCTTCTGGACCGCCTTTCCCCAGCCCGGCGGACCTGCCGGTCTGGCACCGCCCACGGGCTCGATCCGCGTGAGCTACGGCGATCGAAGCCCTACCTGCTTCATGTTCGCCTTCGTCCTCCTGCTTCTTCCGGGCTTCTTTACGTTCCTGGCGAAGAGCTCCTTCGAGACGCGCCGCAACGAAAACAAAAACGCCTGAGAGCGTTTGTCCGATGCCCGTACCAGCTGCGCTTCTACGTCGGTTGAAAGCAGTATGAGACGAGATGAGCGTGTGCCGGTCCGTTCGTGGACCGCAAATGTCGCGGCCGCATTGATATTGGCCGCCTGCGCCGCCACTGCGCCCTCTTCCCGAGCACCGCGCGCAAATGATGTGAGTGACGACGGGACATTGGAGGACGTCGCTGCGTACTTCGAGCGCATGCATGAACAAGGGCGCTTCGCGGGAACGGTCTTGGTGCGGGGTGAGCGCACCGCTCGCCTGACGCTTCTTCCGGAGGGCCATTCACCTCAGTCGGCACCGATCGGTTCAGTTACGAAGTTGTTTGTGGCGGCTCTTGTGGGTCGCTTGGTCGATGCGGGACGTTTGCGAGTCGACACGCCGCTGGCCGACCTGATCGGTCTTCCGCGGGAACATGGCGCGCTGACCGTTGGCGATGTGCTCTTTCACCGGACCCGTTTTCCCCGCGACCTGCCGCGAGACGAAGATCCCGAATCCTGTCTTCAGGCGGAGCCGACGGAGGCATCGGGTGAAGAGAACTACTCCAACTGCGCCTATGAAGTGCTGGCCGTCGCCCTTGAGCGTTCGTTCGACGCGCCCTTCGAGGCGTTGATGGCGGAGTGGGTGCTCGAACCGCTTCAGCTTGGCTCGACCCGATTCATGGACGCGACGGTTGCGCCGCCACTCATCTTCGACGGCGAACGTTACGTGGTGAGGTCAAGGGGTGTGCCGTGGAGTCGAGCTGCGGGCGGGTTGGTTTCGACGGTGGACGACCTCGCATCCTTTCATCGGGGCATGGAAGATTCGTCTTTTGTCTCCGTGGCGACCCGAAGTCAGCTTCCTTCCTTCGCCGCCCACGCCGGCAGGCTTCCGGGCTATATGGCGCTGGTGGGATCTCACAGGGGTCTTCGGTGGTACGTGCTTTCGCGGGTTGATGACTTACCTGTGCAGGACATTGCGGCAGACATGGCGTCTCTGGCCGAGGGTCAGCCTCTCCCTGTCCGCTGGTGGCGGTGGACCGCTCAGCCCACACCGGAGGGAGCGCTCGCTCGTTGCGAGGGGATCTACCGATTGGCGGAGGTCAGCGACGATCTAGCGATCGAACTACGCAGGACTGACATCGGGGCCGTCGCGATCATTCGTCAAGGGGAGCAGGCCGATCGCTTTCACTTACGCTTCGGTGAGGACGGCGAGCTTCACTTCGTTGCGGAAGGAGACGCGTCCGAGACGATGCTGCCGTTTTCCGTCGTGATTGCCGAAGCGTCGGCCGACTGCGCGCGCGTACCCATACGACTGAACGGCGGCATTGCGCTGACCGGTGTACGTCGCGCTGAGTGAGCGCGACGCGTCGCCTGTCCACCCGGTGAAGGGCACGGGCATCGCTTTCGGCGAGGCAAGGGAGCAGGACCGTGACGCTCCTTCGGCGCGTCACTGTCCTGCTAGAGCAGAATATTGCCGACGCGAATGACCCAGACGAGCGTGCTGCAGACGGCGAGCATGACGACGATTTTTTCGAACTGCAGGCGTTCGAGCGTTTCGAAGACGGGAAGGCCGCGCACCATCGCGTAGATGCCCACGGGAATCGCAAAGACGCTGACCAAGAAGAGGGCGACGCCGAAGGCGTTGGCCATCGACGCGCCTGTGAACTGAAAGCGCACCATGTGGGCGAAGCTCGTCGTGAGGCCGCAGCCCGGGCAGGGAATGCCCGTGGCCTGAAGGAATCCGCAGGGCGGAAGGCCCAGCTGAGTGTGCGTACCGTGGCCTTCGGCGGCAGGGGTGATTGTGGTGGCTGTGATCACGATCGCGAGCGGAATGGCCCAGAGGAAGAACCACACGATGCGGGATAGGCGCGTTCCTCGGGCCTGCACCTGACCATCGTTTGGCGAAGCGTACGCGGCGTCAACGGGCGCATTGGGCGGAGCCGGTGCGCTCATGGCTTGGCCTGCGGTTCACGCCAGTCGGGCGAGCGTTTGCCATCCGCCACGCATCCGCTCGCACAGTTGAGCGGTTCGATCGACGCGGCGACTTCGGCGCCGATGGGGTTTTCGCCGCCGCCCCGGTGATGGGCGTAGTGTGCGTGTAGGCATTTGATGCCGCTGCCGGCAGCGCCGGCGACTCCGCCGCGTGGGGGATGGGGCATCGAATCGGGTACAAGCCGGTCCCGCTCTTTCGCGTAGGCTGAGTGCGCACCGGCGACGGCCTTCGCGAAGGCCGGATCGTCCTGAACGCGTGCGTCGTAGGCGCGAACGCCCCCGGCGGACTCGAGGCGGGCGATGCGACGATGGGCGAGCGGGCACGTGAGCCAATAGTGGGTGGGGAAGGGCTCGCCGCTGTTGAGCACGGGCGGCACCTTGGCCACGATAGGAAGGCGCAGATGGCAGCGCGATGCCACCTGCGAGGGCGCGCGCATGGCCCGGCCGAGCTGCGCGGTGATCGCCGCGTCGTCGTCAGAAGCCGGCGCGGTTTGGTCGTTCACGGCGATTTTTGGCAACGGGTCCCTCTGCCCCGAAAGACTCAGTAGCCGCCGAAAAGGTCTTGAACGCGCACGTCGAGGGCCGTGGCCGTCTTGTAGAGCGAGCTGATCGACGCGCTCGACTCGGCGCGTTCGATCTGACTGAGAAGCGAGACACTCAGACCGGTGCGGCGCGACATCTGCTTCAGCGTCAGCGAACGATCCTTGCGCAGGCCGCGAATCGTTTGGCCGATGACGCGGTGACGCTGTTCTTCCGGCGTTCGCAGGAGGCCCTTCTTGCGCATCACGCGGTCGAGCACCTCGCGGAACTCGTCCGGGTCGAAGGGCTTCTTCAGGTAGTCGACGGCGTCCAGCTTCATGGACGCCACCGCCGTTTCCAGCGAGGGGTAGCCCGTGAAGATGACGACGGCGACGTCGCTGTCGACGGCGCGAATCTTCTCAAGGGCGGCGATGCCGTCCATGCCGGGCATCATGAGGTCGAGGATGACCAGGTGATACCCGCCCACGCGAACTTCTTCCGCGGCGCCCGACGGGTCGGCCAGCGTTTTGACCTGGTACCCATCCTTGGTGAGGAAGGTCTCCATGAATTCGCAGATGGCGTCGTCGTCGTCGACCACCAAAATGCGGATGGGCGGGAGTTCCTTGGCCATGCGTGTCGTTTCGTGGAGGGGGTTAAGAATGGTCGGGGCGAAAGGATTTGAACCTTCGACCTCACGGTCCCGAACCGCGCGCGCTACCAAACTGCGCTACGCCCCGATCCCTGTTTCAGGGACGCGAAACCTACGGCCCGGCGCGTCTTCTGTCAAACCATCCCTTGACCCTTTGGTGCACGTGGACGGCGGTGTGCAGTTGGCCCGCAAATGCCCGGCCAACCGCCAACCGCTAACCGCTAACCAGACCGCCAACGGCCAGCCGCCGACCGCCGACTGCCAACCCCAAACGGCCAACCGCCAACCCCAAACGGCCAACCGCCAACCTCAAACGGCCAACCGCCAACGAACAACCGCAGAGCGACCACCCTCACGGCCCGCGATCAAGCGCGCAGCACGCCTTCGCATTCGTACAAGGCGCGGCAAAGTGCAAGGCAGCGCACGGAGCGTACGCGCCAGTCCATCCGGTTCATCACGTAGCCAAAGGCCAGACCCGTCGCCGGGTCGGCCCAGCCCAGACTGCCGCCCATTCCCGCGTGGCCGAAGGAGCCCGGGTTCGGCGAAAAGAGGTGGCGCTCCTCCTTGAGGAAACCCTGCGACCAGCCCACAGGCTTCTGCAGCACACCATCCCGAAAGGACCAGCTCTGGCGTCGCTCCAGCGGCGCGAGGGACGCGGCGGAGAAGAAGCGTCGGCCAAAGGCCTCACCGCCGTTGGCAAAAGGAATGTACGCGCGGGCCAACCCTTCGGCGCTCGCCGTCGCCGAGGCCCAGGGAAGGCTGGCGCGGCGGACGGCGCGTTCGTTGTACACCAGCGGTCCGGTGCTGCCGGCGGCGGGGTTTGCAAAGGCGGCGCGGCTCAGGCTGTTTCGCCGCGTCATGTCGCGCAGAATGCCCGCTTCCGCGGAGAGCGGGTTCAGGGCCGCGGCTTGCGCCATGAACGCCGCCCTGGCCGCGATGTTCACGCCGTAGAGTGTGGCGGTCCGTTCGTCGTGCTCGGGACCGTCCCCGAGGCGCGCGTCGCTGCCGAGCGGCTCGAAGACGCGACGGCGAAGGAAGGGGCCGACGTTCTCGCCGGTGATCGCCGCGAAGAGTTCGGCGGCATAGAGCCCCCAGGTGATCG
>JBCCRV010000056.1:0-18173 GCA_039201085.1 Myxococcota bacterium
GATCAGCACGGACCCCGCCGCACCCCGGATTCCCCTACCGCCGGGCGAATGGACGGCGCTGGCCTGGGCCCCTCAGGGACTGGTGGCTTTCGACGGTACGGGGCTTCAGCTCGTGCCGATTCGCGACGAAGGACCGGCGGCGCCTCGGTCACTGTCCGGTGCCCTGCCAGCACCACTCCGCGGAGCCCGCGCGAGCACAGACGGTGAAACCTGGGCGGCCGAAACCGCCTTCGGCGTTCTTGTGAGCGGTGTCGAAGGCGCAGCCCTCTGGTGCCTTGAGACGCCCGAACCGATTCTTGCCGCGGCCCTTCACGCGCCATCGACGCTCGCCGTGGCCACAGCGAGCGGCATCTATCAGCTCTCGCGTCTGTGAGACAAGGGAAGGCAAGTCGGATTTCGCGTCGAAGAGATGGCGAAATCGGGGATCAACTGGGTGCGAAGGCCCACATGCTCACTTGAACAGAGGCCGAGGCCGCGGGCAGACGGGCGCGGCGCGCACCGCGGCCGTTGCGGGGATGAAAGCGGACTGCTACATCGCGGCCGTTGGAACACGCCAACTCCGCTTGCTCGCATTCATCGCCCGATGGGTGGCACAGCACTTCGACGCTCGTAGCGTTGTTTTTTCTGGTCGCTTGTGGTGCACCGCAGGGGCCGGCCACGGCCGTGCCCTGCATGTCCGACCGAGAATGCCGTGCCGACCGTATCTGCCACGAGGGCACGTGCCGTTTTCTGGAGGATGTTCAAGCGGAACGTACGCAACGGGTCCTGGTCGCTGAAGCGTCCGAAGCGGACGACGAAGATGAAGCGCCCACAGCGTCCGCCCCCGTCGAACGCGCCCAGTTCATGGGCGGGCCGCGTCACACTGGGCGCCTCGCGGCCATTGGCCCCACCTCGGCGCCGACGGAGCGCTGGGCCCACTCCACGTCCGCGCGCATCTTCGCGTCGCCGATCGTCCATGAAGGCGCGGTCTACGTCGGTTCACTCGACGGTCGGCTGACGGCCCTTTCCACCGAGGGCGAACTTCGCTGGCGCTACGTGGCAGCGGACAAGATCTATGCGACCGTCGCCGTGACGGAAGGTGGCGACTTGATCGTTGGTGCTATGGACGGCCAGCTCGCGCGCCTTCGCGCCGGCGGAGACGTCGCCTGGGAGCTCGAGCTGGGCGCCGAGATCGACGCGAGCGCCACCCTCGGCGCCGACGGCACCATCTACGTCAGCGCCGACGGCCTCTACGCTGTGACCCCCGGCGGAGCCGTGCGCTGGCACGCGGCGACGGCCGCCCACGTCCGAAGCGCGCCCGCAATTCACCCCAGCGGCGCCATCATTGTGGGGACAACGGGCGGCCACGTGCTGGCCATCGACCCAAACGGCGAAGTGATTTGGCGTGCCGAAGCCGGCTCGAGCGTCGATGGCGCCGTAAGCATTGCGGACGATGGCACGATCTATCTGGGCACGGACCTTGGCCACGTGCTGGCGCTCGCGGCGGATGGCGCCGAACTATGGCGCTACGAGACAGGCGACGACGTGCGCGCAACCCCCGCCATCGCGCCCGATGGAGCCGTCATCATCGGTTCGTACGACCGTCACCTCTATGCCATCGAAAGCGACGGAACCCTTCGATGGCGCGTGCCCACCCGCGGCCGGATTCGCGCGTCCGCCCGCATCGATGCTGCCGGCACGATCTACGTCGGTTCGCAGGACGATCATCTTTATGCGATAAGTCCCTCAGGCGATGTTCTCTGGCGGCACAATCTCGGCCAGGACGTCGACTCGACGGTCGCCCTCGACGACGACGGCACCCTCTATGTTGGCGCGGATGACCGCGCCCTCCACGCGCTGCGCTGAACTCGACTGCAGCCATCCAGATTTAACCCAGCTCGCATTCCGCCGGTTCGGCGATGGCGCGAGCGGAAACGAAACCGATACCCATGACTAAACTGAACCCTGCGGCGGTTACGGCCGCCCTGCGCGAACGCGCACCAAGACCCATGCACGTGAGCGAAATCGCACGACGACTGCAGCTTGCCAAACGCAAACGCCCCGAACTCGGCGCCCTTCTCGAAGCGATGGTCGCAGACGGCCGCGTCGAAGAACTCGAGGGACGGCGCTACCGGGCAGCGGGCCGTTCGGCGCCGACCCGTCCACCGCTGATGGCGCGAATCGAGCGCGGTTACCTCACGATGAACGCCCGCGGCTTTGGCTTCGTCGCCGTTGAAAGCGGCGGCGACGACGTGTTCATACCCCCAGACTCCCTCGGCGCCGCGATGCATGGTGACCGGGTCGAAGTCGAAGCCCGGCCGTCGCGCAAGGGCCGCGAAGGCCGCATTGTGACCGTGCTCGAACGCGGTCGAAAGCGCTTCGCGGCGGTGATCGAACGAAACGGCAAAAAGGGCCGTCCGTGGCTCGAGCCGGAAGACCCGCGCCTGCCGAGCCCGATTGCGCTCGTTCATGACTGCGACGAACCGAGCGGCCTCGCCGTCGTCGCGGAGTTCGTTGAGTACCCACAGGGCGACGACTCGCGGGCGACGGCGCAAATCGTCGAGCTCCTCGGCGTTCAGGGCATGACAGCGGTGGAAGTCGCGAAGATCAAAATCAAAGAGGGTGTCGTTGAAACCTTTGACGACGCGGCCCTTTCGGAAGCGGCGCGGCTGCCCGACCGGGTGCCCGAGTCGGACTTCGAGGGGCGCGAAGACCTGCGCCATTTAGACCTCGTGACCATCGACCCGGCGGACGCTAGGGACCACGACGATGCGCTCGTGTGCGAGCAAACGAGCAAGGGCTTTCGACTCGTCGTGGCGATTGCGGACGTCGCCCACTACGTGCGCGAAAACACCGCCATCGATGAAGCCGCTCGTCAGCGCATGACAAGCATCTACCTGCCCGACCGCGCGATCCCCATGCTTCCGAAAGCGATCAGCTCGGGCCTCGCTTCGCTCGTGCCCGACGAAGATCGCCTTTGCATGGCGGTCGAACTGGAGCTGACGAAGAACGGCCGCGTCCGCGGCCAGCGCCTCATGGAAGGCGTGATGCGGTCGCGCGCGCGCATTACCTACGAGGGCGCCGCGAGGGCCCTCGGACTCACGGAGGTGGGCCCGCTTGAAGAGGAAGCGGAGAAGCGGAAGAAGGGCTTGGCGGCGCTCTACGCGCTGTCGAAGGTACTTCGAGCGCGGCGCATGGAGCGCGGCGCCCTCGACTTTGATCTCCCCGAACCGAAGGTCGTGCTCGACCGACACCAGGTGGAGCCGATCGACGTACGCCAAAGCCGCAAAGACGAGGGCGTTCGGGAAGCGTACCGGCTTGTCGAAGAGATGATGCTGATCGCGAATGAAACGGTCGCGCGCTTCTTCAAGGAGCGAAACGTGCCGACGATTCATCGAATTCACGGCACGCCAGACGACCAGAAGATCGAACGCTTTGCCAAGCTTGCGCGCGCGCTCGGCTATTCGATCGACGCGGAAGCGGCGAAGGAGCCGAAGGAACTCTCGAAGTTTCTTCGGGCCGTAGAAGGCACCGAACAGGCGCCCGTGCTTCGCTACCTGCTATTGCGGGCGATGCAGCAGGCCGCCTACGACACGGACGAGGACGTCGGCCACTTCGGCCTCGCGGCGCGCGACTACCTGCATTTCACGTCGCCGATCCGTCGATACCCGGACCTCGAGGTGCATCGAACGCTCAAGCGCATCCTGCGGCGCGAGCCCATCGACCGTGCCACGGCGACGCCAAGGCTTCGGCGCACGGCCGCGGATGCCTCGCGCCTCGAGCGGCGTGCGATCACCGTAGAGCGACAGGTCGTCGACCTTTACCGCGCGATCCTGCTGCGGGACCGCGTCGGCGACGAGTTCGACTGCACGGTGTCGGGGGTGAGTGACCGCGGATTCTACGTGCGCTTCGACAAGCCCTACTGCGAAGCGCACGTCCCGCTCGATCGGCTCGACGACGACTACTACGAACTCGGCGAGCTCGGCATTCGACTCATCGGCACGCGAAACGGGCGCATCTTCGCCCTCGGCGATCGGCTCCGGGTGCGCCTGGAATCGGTCGTGGTCGGCAACCGCGAGGTCATCGCGTTGCCGATTGAAACGCTGGCGCAAACGGAAGTGCGAAGCGGCGGTCGCGGTGCGCCGCGCCGCAAGCGCAGACGCGACGACTCGAATCCGAGAAAGCGCCCGAAAGGCAAGGAGCCGAAGGGGCGCGGGCGAAAGGGCGCGGGCGAACGGAAGAGCGCAGGCGGAAGAACGAAGAAGGGCAAAGGGCGCGCCAAAGTCAGCGCCATCTCACACCGCGGCCTTCGTTCGAAGAAACGCTAGAACGTTTCGCGCTTTATTTGTTCGCCTCGGACCCTCCGCTCCCGCCGACCTCGGCGCTCTCTCGTCCTTGAAAGGCGCTTGCCGTCCTTCGTCCTCGCGCCTTGATCTCGACCCGATCGACGAATCCGAGGCGATCAAATAAAGGGCGAACCGGTCTAGCGCTCATCCCAAATCGCTGATCACTCCGGTGCGATGACGATGCTGCCGTTGCGCTCACGAATCACAACGGTCTGTCCGTCGGCGCAGTAGCCGCCCACGTTCGTGCCGTCGTCGCTTCGTCCGGTGATTTCACCGTCGTCGATGCTGGTGCTGGTATTGGCGCCCACCCGCTGGTTCGATGTGTTTCCCGAACTCAGGGTGAAGGAGTGGCTGGTCGTGTTGCGAATGCGGCAGCGGGCTTCGGCGACCGAGCTAAAGGCGGTGGCGCCCACGAGCGTAAGAAGGGCGGCGGCAAGGCGTGCGTGACGGTTCATGGCAATCTCGTTTCGTTCAATGGATGCAGGTCCATGCCTGCTCGCGCGTTCCTCAGCAGGTTCCGTGCCGAGCAAAATGGCCGTAGATTCGACCGACAGCGCGCCTCGCCTCGTGTCACACCGCATGAAACGTTACGCACGCTCGGGTGACATCCGGCGGAACGCCCGCGGGACTGCTCAGCTGTGGACGCACTCAAGTCCTTTGGCATAGGCATTCCGCCGGACAAAAGGCTGTAGTCCGCGGGCGTCGGAACGTATGCTCCGCGCCATGGCCAAGCGCTCCAGTCTTTCCTTCTCCGCGCCCGAACTCATCGCAAAGAAACGCGACGGCGGCAAACTGAGCACGGAGGAAATCGCGGCTTGGATTCAGGCCTACGTTCGCGAGGACGTCACCGAATACCAAATGGCGGCGATGGCCATGGCCATCTACTTCCAAGGCATGACGCCGGAAGAAACGGCGGCGCTCACGCTCGCCATGCGCGACAGCGGAAAGACGATCGATCTTTCGTCCGTCAAAGGCATCAAGGTGGACAAGCACTCCACGGGCGGCGTGGGAGATAAGGTCAGTCTGTGTCTCGCGCCGCTCGTCGCCGCTTGCGGCGTGCCCGTCCCCATGATTGCCGGACGGGGTCTTGGCCACACGGGTGGAACGGTCGACAAGCTCGAAGCGATCCCCGGCTATCGCGCCGACCTCTCAACGCGCCAGTTTGTGCGACAGGTTGGACGTATCGGGACGGCGATCTTTGGCCAAACGGGTGAGCTCGCGCCGGCGGACCGAAAGCTCTACGCCCTACGCGACGTCACCGCGACGATCGAATCGATCCCACTCATCACCGCGAGCATTCTGTCGAAGAAGCTTGCCGAAGGCATCGACGCGTTGGTCATGGACATCAAGGTCGGCAAGGGCGCCTTCATGAAGGACATCGACCAAGCGCGGCTACTGGCACGCAGCATCATGCGGGTGGGCAAGCTCGCCGGAAAGCGGGTCTCCGTTTTGCTCACGCGAATGGATGCGCCCCTCGGGAACGCGATTGGCAACGCGAACGAAACGAAGGAAGCGCTCGAAGTGCTGCACGGCGGCGGGCCCGCCGACCTCGTCGAATGCACGATGGCCCTTGGCGCCGAGATGCTTCGACTTGGGGGCGTGGCAAAGAACGAACGAGCCGCGCGTAGCGACCTGCAGAACGCGATCGATTCGGGCGCAGCCCTCGACGTCATGGAGAAGGTTGTGCAAGCGCAGAAGGGCATCGCAAGCGTGGTTCGCGATCCGAGCCAACTCCGGATCGCCAAGGCGCACGTACCCGTGAAGGCGCCGAAGACGGGGTTCGTAACGGCGATCGACGCGCGTGAACTCGGCCTTGCGTCCGTAACGCTCGGCGCCGGACGTACGCGAAGCGATCAGGCCGTCGATCACGCCGTGGGCATTCACGTGCATCGCAAGCCCGGCGACCGGGTTACGAAGGGTGAGCTGCTTGCCGAGCTTCAGGTCCATCGCCGCACGCGCTCGGTGGCGGACCGGGTGCAGAACGCCTTTACGATTGGCCGAACCGCTCCGGCTTCCCGGCCGCTCGTGCTCGAAACGATTCGTCGCTGATCGCCGGGCGCCAGCCATCTCGGAGTTTTCGCGTTTTTTTTCCTGACCCCCGGCCGCCCCGGGGTTCGCGCGATCGTGGCGGTGGAAGCGGACGCGATGCAAAGGCGCTTGTAGCGAAGCGCCACGGGCTCGCGACGCGCGCCCACATCGTTCAGCGATAGGTGAAACCACGCTTTTTGACGATTGGGTGCAACTCGAGCGAGGGCTTCTGAGGCTTTTTGGCTCTCAACGCCTGCGCTCCGCTACGCTGCGGCCTCGCCGTGCAAACGATCCTTTTTTCGCGGCCAGGCGTAACGCCCTTGTTAGCACGCACATACCGAAGCCATTGCAAGCGCCCTGGCCCTTCGATTACCGTCCGGTCTGGGTTCAAACGGACCCAAGTCAAGGGTTCGAACCGATAGAACTTTGGAGGCAAAAATGAACTCAGCTCTTAAGAACACGCTCATCGCAATGGCAACGGCTGCTCTCGGCGTCGGATGTGGCGGCGGAAGCGCCGAAAGCGCCGAAAGCGGCGAGTCGACGGGCGGCGAGGCGGAAGCCTCCTGTGGCGGCGAGGCCGGGCACGCGCACGAAGGCGAAGCGTCCTGCGCGGCTGCAGGCGACAGCGAAGCGTCCTGCGGCGGCGAAGCAGGGGCCGAAGCGTCCTGCGGCGGTGAGAACACCGAAGAGGCCGGCGGCGGCGAAGCATCCTGCGGCGAAGGCTCCTGCGGCTGAACAATAAGCGATGCGAGGGCCGGACGGTCCGGCCCCCGCAAACGGACGGCTCGCCGTCCATTCGATCCGGAGAGAACATGAACAGCACTTTGAAGCAGACCCTGGTCGCCATGGCGACCGCGGCCCTTGGACTTGCCACCGCGTGCGGCGGCGGCAGCGCGGAGTCGGCCGAGTCGGGCGACAGCACCGGCGGTGAAGCCGAAGCCTCCTGCGGCGGCGAAGCATCTTGCGGCGGCGAAGGCGCCACCGAAGCCTCCTGCGGCGGTGAAGCCGGCGCGGAAGCCTCCTGCGGCGGCGAAGGCGCCACCGAGAACACCGAGAACACCGAGGGCGGCGAAGCTTCCTGCGGTGAGGGATCCTGCGGCTGAGATCGCTGGAACTGGCCGTAAGGCCACGAAGAAGGGTCGCCCTCGGGCGGCCCTTTTTTGTGCCTTGCGCACACGGGCGCGACGGGCGGCCGTTTGTCACGGGTAGGCGCGGGTGCACCGCGTGCGATCGGACGAAACGCCGGGCGCTCAAACGGCTATGATGACAAGACGATGAGTTCAAAGACCGCCGCCGGTATCGGCCTGGGCTTTCGCATTGCGATGGCCGACGCCTTCCTTGAACAGAAGCCCCCGGAAGTCGGCTGGGTTGAGGTGCATCCGGAGAACTACGTCGGCCGCGGCGGGCGCTACGCGACAAACCTCGATGCGGTGGCCGAGCATTATCCCGTCGTGACGCACGGACTCACGCTTTCGCTGGGCAGCACTGAGCCCGTCGATGCGGACTTCGCCGATGAGGTGCGAAGCTTTCTCCGTCGCGTGGATACGCCTTGGCACAGCGACCATCTTTGCTTCGGCGGTGCCGGCGGCGCCTTTGCCCACGACTTGCTTCCCCTTCCCTTCACGGAAGAGACGCGCCGAACGGCGGTTCAGCGAATTCGCGAGCTTCGCGATCGCCTGCAGATCGAACTCGCCTTTGAGAACGTAAGCTACTACGCGCCGCAAGGCTCCGATGGCCTCGACGAGGCGCGGCTCTGCGCCGACGTGCTCGAAGACGCGGACTGTAGAATCCTGCTCGACGTCAACAACGTGTATGTGAACAGCCAGAACTTTGGCTTCGATCCACGGGCGTTCATCGACTTGATTCCGCCGAAGCGCGTGGTGCAAATGCACGTCGCCGGTCATCTCGTACGCGACGACGGCATTCGCATCGACACGCACGGCGAAGCGGTCTGCGACGATGTCTACGAACTCCTGGCCTACGCGCTCGAACGAACCGGTCCCGTGCCCGTGTTGCTCGAACGCGACAACAACGTGCCGGAGCTCGAAGTGATGCTCGCCGAGGTCCGTCGCTTGAACGCGATCTACAACGCTGCCACGGCGAAGGCCGTTCCCATCGAAGGGCGAGCGCCGTGAACCTGGTGAGCTACCAGGAAGCAGTTGCCCGCGTTTGTTTCGACCCTGAACCCGCATCGGCGGATCTGCGTTCGCTCGGCCACGAAGAGCGCTGGCTCACGTACCGGCGCATGGTGCGCGCGCGCATCGAGCGTGTACTTCGAACGGCCTTTCCGAAAAGCGTGCGACACCTCGGCGATGGGTTCGACGCGCACTTTCGCGCGTGGCTCGCGGAGACGCCGCCAACGACGCCGCTCTTTCGAAACATTCCGCTCGAGTTCGCGGGGTGGCTCGCCCCGAAGCTCGACGGCGCCAGCCTCGATCGTCTTCGCTTCGAGCGGCTCAGCTGGGAGCTGAAGGATCGGGCGGGCGCTGCACCCGAAGCCGCCGACCTCAGCTTTGACGCGCCCATTCTGCTGAGTCCTCATGTAGCGCTGCTGGTGACGACGCACCTGGTGCACAAGGAACCGGAAAAGGGCGAGGCGTCGGAGGGCAAGCGCTGGCATTTGCTGCTCTGCCGGAACGACGAAGGCAAGGTCGTCACGATGGTCGTCAACGGCGTAACCTACGACTTGGTCACGGACTGGCTCGCGCCCCACGTGAGCCTCGCCGATTCGATTCGAAAGACGATGACGCGCCGCGGCGAAACGATGGGCGAAGCCTTCATGGAAAGCCTGGGCGGACTGCTTGCCGACTACCTTCAGCGAGGGATCGTGCTCGGATCTGGTAGGGTCGCCCCATGAACGTGAAACGCACGCTCGAGTTCCTGCGCCGCCCGGGGGATACGGCCGGTGACTCGCTCGACGAGGGCGCTCGCGCGACGATTGTTGGGCTCACGGACGTCGGAAAGGTACGTGAGCGCAACGAGGATCAGTTCGTCGTCGCGTCCCTCGAGCGCACGATCATCGTAGACCAATGCGGCCTCGAAGCCAACGAAGGTGAGCGCCACGTCGATACGCCCACGGGCCGTTTGATCGTGGTCGCGGACGGCATGGGCGGTCAGGTGCACGGCGAGGTGGCGAGCGCCGTGGTGGTGGACGCGATGATGCAGTACGCGTTCTCGCTCATGCCTTGGCTGCGCCAAGCGGGCCGCGCCGAAGACGAGCGCGTTCTGGCCGAAGGCCTTACGGCCGCCGTGCACCGCGCCCAGTTTCGCATGCAGGAGGTCGCCGAGCGCAAGGGCTACAGCGGCGACATGGGAAGCACGCTCACGATGGGCTACGTCGCGTGGCCCATGCTCTACCTGGTGCACGTCGGCGACAGCCGCGCATACCTGCACCGCGGCGGCCGACTCTTCCGACTGACGCGGGACCACAACCTGGCCGAAGAGATGGTCCAGCAAGGCGTGCTGACGGAAGCTGAAGCGCGGCGCTCACGATTTTCGAGCGTACTTACGAACTCCGTGAGCACGTCCGACTCGCCCGTGCGCGTGGAGCTTCACCAGCTCGAACTGCGGCGCGAAGATCGGCTCTTGCTCTGCACGGACGGGCTCTTTGGCGAAGTCGAGGACGAGCAGATTCACGACCGGCTCCTGCACGTGGCCGCACCGGACCTCGTTCGACCCTGCGTGGAAAGCCTCATCAAGGCGGCGAAGACCGCCGGCGGGCGCGACAACATCACCGCCGTCCTCGCGCTTTTTTAGCTTCAAGGGAAAGAGTCGCGAGTGCCATCTTTCTGAGGCCTATTGACTCGATCGTTGCATCTGATATTTCAGGCGTGTGAATCGTCACACATGGCTACTCGTGCTTCTCGTGGCGTGCACCGGGAGCATCGAGGATGGCCCGGGGGCGAGTGAAACGCCGCCAGTGATCTGGGACGGCATGCCGCCCGACGGCGACGGCGATAACCTTCCCGACGTCGTGGTGCCCGCCGCGTCCGGTCTGCGTCGTCTGACTCAGCCCCAGTATCTGCGGAGCGTCCGCGCGCTGACGGGCATCGATTTGGGCGACGTGGCCCTCGAGCCGGACACGGCGTCGAACGGCTTCGTCAGCGTCGGAAGCGCACGCACAACGATCAGCGCGCGCGGCGTCGAGCAGTACGAAGACGCCGCGTACGCGGCGGCCGCCCAGCTGGTCGCCGACGAAGCCCTTCGGCAGAACGTTGCTGGTTGCGATCCCACGGACGCCGCTTGCTACGGCGCGTTCATTCGCACCTTTGGTCGGCGTGCATGGCGCCGACCCCTGACGGACGCGGAAGTTCTGCGATGGGAAGCGGTTGCCGAGCAAGCGTCGTCTACGCTGGGCGATCCTTGGGCAGGCATCGAGTTCGCAGTGGCAGGTTTGCTGCAGTCCCCGCATTTTCTTTTCCGGCCCGAGCTGGGCTCCGGACCGAGCGCCGGCGAGCACGAAGGCGCGGGCACCCGCTACGACGATTGGGAGATGGCGTCGCGCGTCGCCTTTACGATCTGCAACCAAGGGCCGGACGACGCGCTGCTCGACGCCGCCGCCGCCGGCGAGCTGACAAGCGACGAGGGGCTGCGCGCGCAGGTGGAAAGGCTCGTAGGCTCGGACTGCGCGAACGTGGCGATTCGCGGGCTCTTCGACGAGCTCCTGGATCTCGGCCTGCTCCCGAACAAGCCGAAGGACCAAGAAGTCTACCCCGCTGCAACGGAGACACTGGGCGGCGCGCTGCGTGAAAGCCTGCTGCGGACGGTGGCGTATTGGGCCGTCGACGAAGACGTGCCCTACCCCGAGTTCTTCACCCGCAACGATGCCTGGGTCAACGCGGAGGTCGCGGCGGTCTACGAGGCCGAGTTCACCGGCGCGCGCGCCAGCACCTTTGAGCGGATCGAAGCCGACAGTCGCCGCGGCGGACTCCTAACCCATCCCGCCGTGCCGGCACGCTACGCCCATCCGGAAGCCACGTCGCCCACGCTGCGCGGAAAGTTCGTGCGCACGAACCTGCTCTGCCGAACGATTCCTGCGCCGCCCGATGACGTCGGAGAGCTTCCCGAGCCATCGCCGGGCCTTCCGACCCTTCGCGAGCGCCTCGCGGCGCACCGCGAAAACCCAGCGTGTGCCGGCTGCCACCAGCTGATGGATCCGATCGGCCTCTCGCTTGAGAACTTCGATGGGGTGGGCATGTTTCGCACGGAAGAGAACGGCGCCCCGATCGATTCGACGGGCGAGCTGGATGGCGTGCCCTTCGACGACGCGATCGGTCTCGGCCATGCCGTCGCGGACCATCCGAGTCTGATGAGCTGCATGGTGCGCAACGCGTACCGCTACGCAACGGGACACATCGAAACCGCCGGTGAAGCCCGCACCATTCTCCTTTTGACCCAGTCCTTCGAGGACACGCAGCAGCTTCGCCAGCTGCTCGTCGAACTCGTTATGAGTGAAGGCTTTCGCAGCGCAGGAGCCCCCCAATGAGCCGACTGAAGCCACGCCTCAAGCGAGGCCACTTTCGAAGTCAGCCAATGAAGCGCCGCACCCTCCTGCGCGGTTCGGCCCTCGGCGTGGCCATCGGCGTGCCTGCGCTTAACATCATGTTGGGCGAAAACGGCGACGCCCTCGCCCAGGGCGAGATGCTGCCAAAGCGCTTCGGCGTATTCTTCTGGGGCAATGGAAACCGGCCCGACCAGTGGACGCCGGGCACCACGGGCGCAGACTACCCGCTTTCGCCAAGCCTTCAGCCGCTCGCGCCCGTCAAAGACTACGTGTCGGTGATCACGGGCATGAACGTGATGACGGGCAACGAGCGCGGACACCACGCGGGAACGGTCGGCATTCTCTCGGGCGCTCCAATGATCTCGCAGGACCCGATGGGCGCAAACTTCGCTTCGACCTTTTCGGCGCCATCGATCGACCAGGTCGTGGCGCGCGCCATGGACGCGCCAACAAGCTTTCGCTCCCTCGAGTACGGCATCAGCGACACGGCGCCGGGCAGCGAAGGCACGACGCTGAAATACCTCTCGCACAACGGCCCGGACGACGTGAACCCGCCCGAGTACTCGCCGCGGGCGCTCTTCAACCGCGTCTTCGGCGCGGGCTTTGTCAACCCCGGCGAGACGCCCGAGGTCGATCCGCGCCTCGCGCTGCGCCGAAGCGTACTCGACGCGGTCATGGAAGACGCGGCGGACCTCCGGCGCCGCTTGGGCACGGTCGATCGGCGCAGGCTCGACCAGCACCTCACGGGCATTCGCGCGCTCGAGGAGCGCATCGCCCTGCTCGAAACGATGCCGGACCGCCCGCTTCTCGCGTCCTGCGCGGCCCCGGGAACACCCGAAGAGTCCTACGGCCGCGACGCCCTACTGCTTCGCAACGAAGTGATGTCGGGCGTCATCGCCATGGCCCTCGCCTGCGATCAGACACGCGTGTTTTCCAACCAGTTCAGCGGAAGCGTCGCCAACAACCGCTACCCCGACACCAGCGCCGGCCACCATGGCCTGACGCACGACGAAGGCGGCGACCAACCGCAGGTGCAGGCGATCACGCGCTTCATCGTCGACCGCTTCGCCGACCTCATGATGGCGCTGCAAAGCGTTGAAGAGGGCGACGGCACGCTGCTCGACCGATGCGTGGTGCTGGGCAGCACGGACACCAGCGACGCGCGCGCCCACAGCCTGCGTGATTTTCCGATTCTCATCGGCGGCCGCGGCGGCGGCGCCTTGCGTCCCGGCGTTCACCATCGCGCAGACGGCGAAAACACCACCAAGGCGCTGCTCACCTGCCTGCAGGCCCTTGGCCTGCCCTTCGACGAGTTTGGCGTGGCCGGCGGCCGCGTGACCGAAGCGGTCACGGAAGTGATGTCCTAGATCGGTTCGATCGAACCGGTATAGGGCGCGTGGCCCGATTGCGACGGCGGTTCGGAGCTTCGGCGCAACTTCGACGACGGGCGTGCCTTAGAGCGGATCGTCCGGCTGGGGTTCGAGGCGTTCGTCTTGGTCGAACTCGTCGCCGGACGTGTAGGTTTCGTCCGTCGGCGTGGTCTCGTCGCTCGAACTGCCCCCGCAGGCGGCGCCAAAAGCGCCCAGGGCGAGAAGGAGAAGTAGCCGGTTCATACGTCCTATCGTAGGCCAAACGCGTTCATTTGAAAGGGGCGCGCGCTGTCCGCGGCGTTGGGCGCACAGCACCGCCGGTGGTGCGCGTCGCCGCAGCTGGCCTTCGCGGTAAGCGGGCTAGACCACGAACAGCGACCTTTTCAAAAGTCTGCTTGTTCGTGGTCTCGGCCGGTCTAGGCGGCATACGCGGCACTGTCGCCGAACACCACGAGTTCGTTCGCCAGCTCATGGGGCGACTGAGCGATCAACATGTGCTCTTCGCCGTCGCTCCCGTAGAGAACAAGAAGCCGACCGCCCTCCACACTTGCGCGCTCGATCTCGTCGAACATGATCGACCATCGGCCTGGCTGTACGACGAAGCGGTGCGGAACGAAGCGAAGCCCAAGGTTCGTGACGTAGCCTACCCCTCCGCGCGACTCGAGACCGAGGAAGTGGTTCATCGGAAACTCGCGAAGCACCTGCTCGCCGCGGCGGAGTTCGAGCACGTCCTTCGGCCGGCGTAAACAGAGGGCAAACCACACCGGGCCGACCACCAGGGCCGCAAGCCCAAAGCCGCAGACCAAGGACAGACCGCCCATGAGCCACAGGGCGTCGAGCGGGTCGCCGCCCTGTTCACTCATGCCGCTCCAGAGCATGAACGCCATGCCGACGGTGCCAAGAAAACCGACGCTCAACACGGAAACGCGCGAGAGCATGAAGCCCATCGTGCCGAAGACAATACGGAACGCTCGCTGGCCACCGGCCCAGCGCACGAAGAGCACAAAAGCCGTAGCCACCAGGAAAAAACGAAGCAGGCGAACGTCCATGGTCCTGCCCCTAGCACGAGCGCCACAAAATGCCACTCAGTGCCACAATCATCCAGATCGCTTCACCGCCGTCCCTCCGGCGGTTTACATGCCGCCGAACGAGTCCGCGTTCGCTGCGCTTCGAAGGTGCTGACGCGCATGCCTGGCAGGCGAAACCTCCGTTAAGCCAGACCGCCGCACAGCCGTTTTAGTCGCCGCCCACCCGCAAACGAGTCAGAACTCGCCGGCGTCGCCTTTGGGGCTCGTTTGGTTGCCGCTTAGGGTCGAATCGAACGGCACGCCTGCGCTGCCGCGTCACGTTGGGCTCGCTCCATCACCGTGGTTCGGCACATCAGGCTGGTGTTGCCGATGGTGCGACGCCCCACCAACGAATAGAGCGACCCTTGATCGGTGGTTGTGGTCAGGGTCACGAGGAAACCGTCCGAAAGCTGCTCCGTATTCACGTCGCTCGCCGAACCGAGCAATCCGCTCGCCGCTGGAGACGCGGCGGATGCCGCATCGCGCGGGTCATGCTGCGTTGCCCTCGTCACGTTGATCGCGAAGTTCGGGCCTTGAATCAGCAAACCAGAAACGGCGGGCGAGTCGACGATTCGCGAGCCGACCGGCGCCGACATACGAACGCCGAAGTCTGCGAGCGCGACGTCCGCCACGTTCGACTGGGCCCGAGACCCTCCAGCAAAAACCATCGCGCTGCAGAACACCAGTGCAAGCACGGCTGCATAAGGCCGTTTCATGGCGAGAGGTTAGGGTACCCAACGCGTGTATCAACCCGTTCGTCAGTCAATCGAACATCCCGATGGGCCTCCGCGCACGCGGCGCAAACGCAAAAGGCCAGCCCGAGGGCTGGCCTTTTGACGACGGCGATGAAGCCTACTCTTCGCCGACGGCGGCGAGGGCTTCGGGCTCGGCAAAGCTCGACTCCTCGTCGACGACCATGTCAAGACGCTCGTAGGCGCCCAGGCCGGTGCCGGCGGGAAGGAGACGGCCCATGATGACGTTCTCCTTGAGGCCGCGAAGGAAGTCGACCTTGCCGCTGATGGCGGCCTGGGTGAGGACCTTCGTCGTCTCCTGGAAGGAGGACGCGCTGATGAAGGAGTCGGTCGAGAGCGACGCCTTCGTGATGCCGAGGAGCCAGGGCTCCGCGACGGCCGGACGGCCGCCCTTGGCGATCACGCGCTCGTTCTCGCGCTCGAACTTGGCCTTCTCGACAAGCTCTTCCGGCAGGAAGGTCGTGTCGCCCGTCTCCTTGATGCGCACGCGCTGGAGCATCTGGCGAACGATCACCTCGATGTGCTTGTCGTTGATGGTCACGCCCTGGAGGCGGTAGACCTGCTGGATTTCATCCACGAGCCAGGACGCGAGTTCCTTCTCGCCCTTGACCTTGAGGATATCGTGCGGGTTCGGCGCACCGTCCATGAGGGGCTCGCCGGCGCGAACGCGGTCGCGCTCCTTCACCGTAAGGTGCTTGCCCTTCGGGATGAGGTACTTCTTCGGCTCGCCGACGTCCGGCGTGATGATGACCTCGCGCTTGCCCTTCGTGTCCTTTCCGAACTCGACCACACCGTCGATCTCCGAAACGATGGCGTGATCCTTGGGCTTGCGGGCCTCGAAGAGCTCAGCGACGCGGGGCAGACCGCCCGTGATGTCCTTCGTCTTCGTGGTCTCGCGCGGCATCTTGGCGATGATCTCGCCGGCCTCAACGACCTGACCGCGGTCCGGCACGATGTTGGCGCCGACGGGCAGGAAGTAGCGCGCGTCGTGCGTGCCCACCTTATGGGGCTCGCCGTTTTCATCGACGATGACGATGCGCGGACGGGCCGAGGGATCGCGCGAGTCGATGACGACGCGGCGCGAAAGGCCCGTGACCTCATCGGTGCGCTCTTCCATCGTGACGCCGGGCTCGACGTCCTCGTACTTCACCGTTCCCGAAACCTCCGTGAGGATCGGAATGGCGTAGGGGTCCCACTCGCTGAGCACGGCGCCCTTTTCGATCTTCTGGCCGTCCTCGACGCGAACGAACGCACCGTAGGTGAGGTTGAAGCTCTCGCGCTCGCGGCCGCTTTCACCGATGACCTTGATGACACCGTGACGGTTCATGACGACAAGCTCGCCGTTCTTCTTCTTGGCGGTCTTGACGTTCTCGAACTGAATCGTGCCCGCCGTGCGCGTCTCGATGGCCGACTGCTCGATCTTACCGCGGGCAGCGGCACCACCGATGTGGAACGTGCGCATCGTGAGCTGCGTGCCGGGCTCACCAATCGACTGGGCGGCGATGATGCCCGCAGCCTCGCCGATGTTCACCATGTAGCCGCGCGCAAGGTCGCGGCCGTAGCACATCGCGCAGATGCCGCGCTTCGTGTTGCAGGTGAGCACGGATCGAATGAGCACCTTCTCGATGCCGCGTTCCTCGATGAGGCTGACCTCTTCCTCGTTGATGAGGCTGTTGGCTTCCAGGAGGACCTCGCCCGTGACGGGATCCTCGATGTCTTCGAGGGCCACGCGGCCGAGAATGCGCTCGCCAAGAGGCGTGACGACTTCGCCGCCCTCCTCAAGCTTGCTGACCCAGATGCCGTCCAGCGTCTCGCAGTCGTACTCGGTGATGACCGCGTCCTGCGCCACGTCGACGAGACGACGGGTGAGGTAACCGGAGTTGGCCGTCTTGAGGGCCGTATCCGCCAGACCCTTACGGGCGCCGTGCGTGGAGATGAAGTACTGGAGAACGGTCAGACCCTCGCGGAAGTTCGCGGTGATCGGCGTCTCGATGATCTCGCCGCTCGGCTTGGCCATAAGACCGCGCATTCCGGCCAGCTGACGAATCTGCTGGTTGCTGCCTCGAGCGCCCGAGTCGGCCATCATGTAGATGCTGTTGAAGCTCGGAACGGTGACCTTGTCGCCGCTCTTGCCGTCGACCATCTCGTCCGTCGCGATGCCCTCGATGAGGTCGCGCGCAACGCGGTCCGAAGCCTCGGCCCAGATATCAACGACCTTGTTGTAGCGCTCGCCGTCCGTGATGAGGCCGTCCTGGTACTGCTCGACGACCGTTTCCACGTCCGCCTGGGCCTCGTCCAGAATGATCTTCTTCGACTCGGGGATCTGCATGTCGTCCATGCAGATCGATACGCCGGCTTGGGTGGACATCTCGTAGCCGAGGGTCCGCAGACGGTCGGCCAGAAGGACCGTCGCCTTGTTGCGGCTCGCGCGGTAGCACTCGTCGATAAGACGGCTGAGGGCCTTCTTGTCGAGCACCTTGTTGACGTTGCGGAAGTCGAGGGGCTTCGGAAGCACCTCGCTGACGAGCACGCGGCCGACCGTCGTGTCGTACATCTTGCCCTGCCAACGCATGCGAATGCGCGCGTGCAGCGTCACCTCGCCGGCGTCGTAGGCCATGCGGACCTCCGTCGGCGATGCGTAGATGCCTCGGAAGTCGCCCTGCTTCTCGCTCTCGTAGCGGTAGCCGCCCTTCTCGAAGGGCTTCTCACGGGTCATGTAGTAGAGGCCGAGGACGATGTCCTGCGTCGGGTTGATGATCGGCTTGCCGGACGCGGGGCTCAGAATGTTGTTCGTGCTCATCATGAGCACGCGGGCCTCCATGCGGGCCTCAACGCTCAGCGGCACGTGCACGGCCATCTGGTCGCCGTCGAAGTCGGCGTTGAAGGCGGTGCAGACCAGCGGGTGAAGGCGAATCGCCTTGCCCTCGATGAGCACGGGCTCGAAAGCCTGAATGCCAAGACGGTGCAGCGTAGGCGCACGGTTGAGCATCACCGGGTGCTCGGTGATGACCTCGTCGAGAATGTCCCAAACCTCGGGCTTCTCCTTCTCCACGAGCTTCTTGGCGCTCTTTATCGTCGTGACGAATCCGCGCTCTTCGAGCTTGTTGTAGATGAAGGGCTTGAAGAGC
>JBCCRV010000057.1:0-18125 GCA_039201085.1 Myxococcota bacterium
CGCATGACGAAAAAGACGAAGAGCGTCCCCTCGCTCCTCCACTCACCCTCCTAACACTACGCATGACGAAAAAGACGAAGAGCGTCCCCTCGCTCCTCCACTCACCCTCCTGCGTCCTGCGTCTACCCCCCGCTCTCATCTCCTCACGCTCACCCCCACCGGGCGCGTGCAGGCCCCCGGCGCCCCTGCTAGGGACCGGGATGCGCTTTCTTCCGCTGCTGCTTCTGGCTCTTGTCGCCTGCTCGCCTGCGATCGGCGACAGCTGCGGATCGAGCGCCGACTGCTCCGTCAACGGCGACCGCATCTGCGACCTCGCCTACCCCGGCGGCTACTGCACGGTGGGCGGCTGCGACTCAGACACGTGCCCGGACGGCGCCATCTGCGTCGAGTGGCGCTTCACGCCGGACCGAACGGCGGCGACCTTCTGCATGAAGAAGTGCGGCGGCGACGGCGGATGCCGCAACGACCAGTATGCGTGCATGGGCGACGACGACCCGCGCCTCGTTGATCCGGAAACGGGCAGCTCGATCGCCCGCGTGATCGATCTCGACGTCGACGAGTCGAACCCGCCGAACTACTGCGTCGCCGTCGAAGCCGACCCCCTCACCTTGTAGGCGGTGCAGCTCTCATGAGCGGCGCCTATTGGATCCGGCGCGTGCTGCGCGCCCTGCTCACGGCAGCGGGCGTCGTTCTCTTGGTGTTCCTCCTCGTTCGCCTGGCGCCGGGCGATCCCGTCGACGCCATGCTCGGCGAGACCGCCTCCGCAGCAGACCGCGCCGCCATGCGCGCGCGCCTTCACCTCGACACACCCTGGGGTGAGCAGCTCCTGGCCTTTGCCGGTGACGTGGCCTCGGGAACCTTGGGCCGTTCGTTTCGCAGCGGCCGTCCCGTCGCCGAACACCTGGGCGAAGTCGCCGGCCCGACGGTGGTGCTCGCGCTCGCGTCCCTTCTCCTCGCGCTGCTGCTCGCCATTCCCCTCGGCGCCCTCGCGGCCCTTCGGGGCGGCGCTACGGACGGCGCCGCCCGCACCTTCGCCGTTCTGGGCCTGGCCATTCCCAACATGTGGCTTGGGCCGATGCTCCTTTGGCTCTTCGCCATGAAGCTCGGCTGGCTACCGCTGCCGGCAGAGCCCTCGCCACTCGCGCTCGTGCTGCCCGTCGTCACCTTAGGCACGGCGCTGAGCGCATCGCTCATGCGCCAAACGCGCGGCGCCGTCCTGCGCACGATCGCATTCCCGGCGTTCATCGCTGCCCGCGCCAAAGGGCTACGCACGCGCACGCTCCTGCTGCGACACGCCATTCGCCCGTCGCTCTTCCCCGTGCTCACGCTGGCGGCGACGCAGCTCGGCGCACTCTTCGCCGGCGCCGTCGTTGTCGAACAGATCTTCGAGCGTCCCGGCATCAGCGGCCTCTTCGTCGAAGCCTTCTTCACCCGCGACCTGCCCATGATTCAGGGCGTGATGGTGGTCGTCGCGCTGGCGGTGGTCGGCGTGCAGCTGCTCCTGGACATCGCCTACGCAGCCCTCGATCCCCGGGTGCGCCAGCCATGAAACGCGCGCATCGATCAAGAGGACCGGAAACCGAAAAACGGTCGCCACACGATTGCTTGGCCCCAAGAGTCGCGCGCGGCCTCGCCCGATACGCCTCCCCCTCCGCCCCTCACGCCCCCCCCTTCACTCCCCACACTTCACGCCTCACCCCTCACGCGCTCCCCTTCACCCCCCACGCTTCACACTTTCCGCTCGGCTGTGAAAAGGACCGGGTAGTTCGCGACGATCGACCTGGAAGACACCCGGCCACGCGGCGGAGCGCGCGCCGGCGATGAAGCGCGACTGGCCCACGCGCATCGGCGCGCTGCTCGTGCTCACCTTCGCCCTCACCGCGATCGTCGGCCCGATGATCGCGCCCTTCGAAGTCGGCGCCCTCGACCTCGCCCATGCCTACGAAGGCCCCAGCGATACCCACCCCTGGGGCACGGGCGAAAACGGGGCCGACCTGCTCTCCGAACTGCTGCACGGCGCGCGCCTCGCGGGCGTCGTCGCCTTTTCCGTCGTCGGCCTTTCGATCGCCATCGGCACCACCCTTGGCGCCCTCGCGGGCTACGTCGGCGGCGCCCTCGACGCCGCCCTCGGCGCCCTGCTCGACACGCTCCAGGCCTTTCCTTCCATCCTGCTGCACGTCGCGCTGCTCGCGCTCCTCCCGAACGCCGGCCTCGGCACCCTCATCGCCGCCCTCGCCCTGCCGGGCTGGGTGCTATACGCGCGCATCGCCCGCGCCGAAGCGCTGGTCCTGCGCCGCGCCGACTACGTGCTCGCCGCCGAAGCGCTCGGCGCGCGCAAAGCGCGCGTTCTCGTCCGCCACGTGGTCCCCAACCTGCTCGGCCCCGTCGTCATTCTTGCCACCACCAACGTCGGTGGCGTCGTGCTCGCCGAAGCCGCCCTCTCCTTCCTCGGCCTCGGCCCCGGCGGCGCCTCCTGGGGCCGCCTCCTCAGCGACGGCAGCGCCGCCCTCCTCCGCGTCCCCCACCTCGCCATGGCCGCCGGCGCCGCCATCGCCCTGACCGTGCTCGGCTTCAACCTCGCTGGCGACGGGCTAAGGGACCGACTCGCTGGTCAGTGAACCCCGTCTATCGGCAGCCAACAACGTGAATGGCCGAACGACGCACTACCCGTCGCCGAAGACCCTTGTCAGGCAGGTGCCGGCGTCACTGCACGGTAGCGCAAGGCACGCATCGAGGGCGCCCACCGTTTCCGCCGTCAAGATCGTGGCTTCGCAGAGGTCGTTGGAGAATCCCTCTTCAGCGCACCCTTGAATCTTTGCCAAGCAGCGCTCTCCGTACGCTTCCGAACCCGGCGTGGACGCCACACCAAGTCCGCGCGCCGTAAAGCACGGGTCGTCCGAGTCGTCACAAGCGCGTGCGCTAGTGCAGTCGATAAGATCCGCGTACACGTCCGACCGAAAGAACGGCAGGAAAGACCGCACGTCCGCCTCGCATTCCGCGGCGGGCTCGGGCTCATCACCGCACATCTCGTCGAGCATCGCCTCCCCCGCACAAAAAGACGCCGCGGCCGCCTCGATCGAGAGCGCGCCATCATCGCCGCAGGCGAAAAGACACAGAACGGAGAAGAACACAAAGACGCGGAGTCGATTCATCAGGGCAGCGTAGTCCGCCCACACCGCGAGCGTAAACAGACTCCCGCCCGGAGCGATCGGACCAACGCTGCTTGGACGTTCGTTTGGGGGCGGCCGATGCGCCGGGCGGCAAGGTACGGCTTGCGCCGGGGGCTCAAGCGCCGAGCTCGACCAACGATGGTGCGTCGCTGAGCAGCACCTTGCCGCTGGCTAAGGGGCGCAGGTGCAGTTGCTTGCCGACGTCGCGGTAGCCGTCGCCGCGTTTGCTCGGATCGAGCTCCCAGCGGGCGGTGCCGGCGACGGTGATGGTTTCGCCGGCTTCGATCACGCCTTCGCGGTAGGCGTAGTTCTTCGGGCCGGCGAGGCGGCGCGTCGTTTGAATGCCGCGCGCTTCAAGGAAGTCGCGGAGCTCGGGTGGCACGTCGGCCAGCATGCGGGCGTTGTCGCCCGTGTGGTCGACGTGAAGGGCGACCTCGATGGCGGTGGCGTTGACGACCGCCGTGTGGGATCCGTCGCGGATGAGGAAGGCGTCCGCGGCGCCTGATTCGTCGACGACGAGTTTTGTGAACCGCCTTCGACTGTCGACGCCGGGCGAAACCTCGGACACGCGGATGTGCCATGCCGCGCAGCTTCGGCCGCTGAGGGGCGCATAGACTTCGCTGCCTTCGAACAGCTCGACGACGCCGGTCACGCGAACTTCTTCGCCTTCGGGCACGTTCGAAAGGGGATGAAGCGGAAGCTTCTTCAGCTGACGCTTCATCGGCTTCAAGCCGGAAAAGAACCAGCCTACGGCGCCTCCACCGAGGAGGAGCGTCAAGGCGAGGGAGACGAGGTAGACAACGACGCTTTCCACGCGGGTGAGCGTACACGAGGGCCGCTCGCCAGCGTACGGAACCGGCGGGGGAGGGGGGCTTCGCCCGCCTCGCGGGTGCCCCACACTCTGGACGCGGCGTGCGCTCGCGGTCCACGCCGCCGCCGCGAGCCGGACCCCAACGCGCCTCTGGGTGAAGCCTCCCTCCCCCGCCTTCGTATGCCGTCGAACGGGTGAAAGAAAATGGGTGGGGGAGCGCACACTCGCTCTCGTGTCTTGCGACACGACGAGTGAACGCGGAACTTAGCCCACGTGACCCAGGCCTAAGGAAACATGGACGCGCAACGTCTGGTCCATACGCGCGGGCAGCATCGAGCAACTGAACCCGTTCGTCTGGGTGCCGGCGAACCTGGTCATGGGTGACCAAAGCTGAAGCGGCTGTGTGGGTGCCGATTGGAACCGGCGGGGGAGGGGGGCTTCACCCAGAGGCGCGCACCAAGTGGAACGCTTTCTCGACGCCGAGCGAACGCGCCGACCGCTTCGTATACGCCTCCGCCACCGTCATGTACCGATGCGCCCGATGAAACCCATCACCTCCGCCTCCACGAAGGCACGAGACGTCGCATGACCAAACGCCTCCGCAACCTCCGGCCGATCCAGCTTCCGAAGCGCCTGACCCACCGCATAGAACTCCGCTTCCACGTTCCGCACCCTCGCCAGCGGCTGCTTCAGCTCACGACGCAGGCGCGCCTTATTGGCCGGCCGAGCCGGAGGACGCGACGGTGGAGGCGCCGGTGTAGGAACCCCCGGCGAAGGCGGCGGCGACGGATGCGCGAAGCGTCGAGCCGAAGTCGAGGACGCGAGATTCGCGGGCGGGCCATGGTCGATCTCAGGCCATCTCGACGCAAGTTGGCCGACTTTGATTTGAGACAAGAGTGACGCCCTTGGCGTCAACTTGTGACAAAAAAGTCCCAAAAAGACCAATATCGGCCCGAAAGCAGCGAATTGGGACCCAATTTCCTACTGCCTACCCGTCCCCGCTACCCGCCAATCGTACGAGGAATCGCGAACCAAATCCAGGTCGTGGACAGCATCTCCGCCATACGCTCAGAACTCACCGCCCGCTCACCATCCGTACGGCCTCCGATTACGATCGACACCAACGTGAACGTGGACGATCTCCAACATCTCGGCCCCGAGTCGCAAAGCCAGAGCGAAGCCGCCGAACAGCAAAGGCTCGCAAAGCTGCCAGCCTACAAGCTTGAGCTCATCATGGCCCAGGTGCGTTTCCACCAAGAGATGCAGCGCCGCACCCTCACGGCAGAGCAACACGCCGCCCGCCGCGCGTAAGAAGTCGCCTACACCCGAAGCGTCTGGGGCGACGCGCTCCCGCGAGCGCCCCGTTCCCCCAGCACACGGATGAACTTCTCCGCATTCTGCTCAACGCGATCCGAGTGAAGCGCCACGTAGGCCTCGACAAAGACCTCATCGTCGCCCGTCAGCTGGAATCGCTCGAGCCCCAGTAGCCCAATCCAGCTGCTGGCTTCGCACTTGGCGCAGCATAAAACTCCGCCTCCATGTTCCGCACCTTCGCCAGAAGCTGCTTCACCTCATCGTGTGGCGCGGAGAGCTACGGCGCTTGTCTCGGCGCGACCATCCTGCCTGCGACTGTGTGAAACGGCGACCGACTTGAGTTCCACTCCCGTCGATGAGCCGCTTGGCGAAGAGCGAGCGTTTCACGTGAAGTTGAGGGTGAAACGCGGAGAGTTCACCGGCTCATCGGTCGACGCTGTCGAAGCGTCCCAGCAATCGCACGTGCTGATAGATCCAATCGTACTCGGACGTTACCCTCCGCCCGTGCCGCTGACCCTCCCCCAACTTGAACGCCCCCTCTTCGCCGCCGACATCCTCCGCGGCAAGATGGATGCCTCTGAGTTCAAGGAGTGCGGACGGCGACCGCCGTCAAAAGCGGCACTCATCGCGGCAGCCGCAGTGGCGCTGGGATGCGGTGCCCCCGCCGGCACAGCTCCCGTCACCACGAACACCGCCAGTCCAGCCACTGCCCAAAACACCTGCGCTCACCTGGGCGCGGAAATCGAACCCGGCGTACACCGCATCGAGTTGGGTGACATCGGTCAACGCGTTTGGCTCTACCGGCCATGCGGAACCGAAGCCCCCGCACTCATCTTGGTCCCGCCGGCCGGAAGCGACCTGCTAACCGGCATGAACCTCTCCTCCGGCGACGCACCCGAACACGTTCCCTACGTGCGCGCGGGCTTCGCGGTGGTGAGCTTTGACATCGCCGGCTTCGCGCCCCGAGATGCCAGCTACGACGCCTACGAAGCTGCGAGCGTTGCCTTCTTCGAAGACGAAGCCGGCACGATCAGCGCACGCCGCGCACTCACCACCGCGCTGCGTGTTGCCCCATCCCTCCGTGAACGCCCCGCCTACGCTGCCGGGCACAGCTCCGCCGCCACCCTCGCTCTTCTCGTGGCCGCGAGCGATACGCGCGTAGAAGCCGTCGCCGCCTTCGCACCCGTGACGGACGTAGACAAGCACTTCGCTGAGCACACGCGGAACGACCCTGCCGCTCGCATCGCCCTACGACTCATTTCACCGCTACGTCGCGCGCCTGCGCTCGCCGCTAAACCGGTCCTTCTCGTGCACTCCACCGAAGACACCGTCGCCCCCGTTTCGCACTCCCAGCGCCTCTTCGAAGCCATGGAAGCGAGGCACCCCGCCAGCCGACTCGAGCTCACCACCGGCGACCACTACCAATCGATGATCAACGTCGGCGTGCCCGCGGCAATCGAGTGGTTCTCGTCGCTCAGCGAGGGCATGACCGCAACCGCTGCTGATTAAGCCAATCGGCTGGGTCGCGCACGGGCTTAGGCTCCTACGGCCTCACGCAGTTCCCCTGGAAGACGCGCTCGGATCGAATGAACAGAGAACGTCGCGCCTGGACCGAGTCCTGAGAGGTCAAAGCACCATCCAGCCACCGCACGTGCTGATAGATCCTGTCGTACTCGGACGTTACCCTCCGCCCGTGCCGCTGACCCTCCCCCAACTCGAACGCCACCTCTTCGCCGCTGCCGACATCCTCCGCGGCAAGATGGATGCCTCCGAGTTCAAGGAGTACATCTTCGGCGTCCTCTTCCTGAAGCGCTGCTCCGACGTCTTCGAAGAGCGCTTCGAATCCGTCGTCAACAGCCAAATGGAGCGCGGCCGCTCCCAGGAAGAAGCCGAAAAGCGCGCGAACAACCCCAGCTACTACTCGGACGCCGGCGCCTTCTTCGTGCCGCCCAAAGCCCGCTGGTCGTTCCTTCGCGACGAAGTGCACCACAACGTCGGCGAGGGCCTCAACGTCGCCCTCGGCGCGCTGGAAGAAGTCAACACCGCCCTTGAAGGCGTGCTCGCCCATATCGACTTCAACCGCAAAGTCGGCCAGTCGAAGATCCGCGACAAGCGCCTGCGCGATCTCCTCGCCCACTTCTCCAAGCACCGGCTGCGCAACGAGGACTTCGAATATCCGGACCTCCTCGGCGCCGCCTACGAATACCTCATCCGCGACTTCGCCGACTCCGCCGGAAAAAAGGGCGGCGAGTTCTACACGCCGCGTTCCGTCGTTCGCATGATGGTCCGCATCGCCGCACCGCAGGAAGGCATGCGCATCTACGACCCCTGCTCGGGCTCCGGCGGCATGCTGGTGATGAGCAAAGAGTACCTCGACGAGCATCGTCGCAACTCGCGAAACCTCGGTCTCTACGGCCAAGAGAGCAACGGCGGCGTCTGGTCCATCGCCAAGATGAACATGCTCCTCCACGGCATTCCCGACGCCGACCTAAAGAACGGCGACACCCTCGCCGACCCGCTGCACAAAGACGCCGGCGAGCTCATGCGCTTCGACCGCATCCTCACCAACCCGCCTTTCAGCCAGAACTACACCAAGGACGGCATCGCCTTCCCCGAGCGCTTCCGCTTCGGCTACTGCCCCGAGGGCGGCAAGAAGGCCGACCTCATGTTCGTTCAGCACATGGTCTCGGTCCTCCGGACGGGCGGCATGTGCGTCACCGTCATGCCCCACGGCGTGCTCTTCCGCGGCGGCGCCGAAAGGGACATTCGCACCGGGCTCCTCGACGAAGACCTCCTCGAAGCCGTCATTGGCCTCGGCGCCAACCTCTTCTACGGCACCGGCATTCCCGCGTGCCTGCTGGTTCTTCGCGCTCCCGGAGGCAAAAGCGCCCTCGCCGATGCGGAAAAGCGCAGAGGCAAGGTGCTCTTCATCAACGCCGACCGCGAGTACCACGCAGGCCGCGCGCAGAACTACCTTTACCCCGAGCACATCGAGAAGATCGTCAGCGCGTGGCACAACTTCGAGAACATCGAAGGCTTCGCGCGCGTAGTCAGCCGTGAAGAGCTGCGCGAAAACGACGACAACCTCAACATTCGCCGATACGCAGACAACGCTCCGCCACCCGAACCGCACGACGTGCGCGCCCACCTCTTCGGCGGCATCCCCAAAGCCGAGGTGGAAGACAAACGCACCCTCTTCGAAGCCCACGGCCTCGATCCGAGACGCTTGCTGATCGAAAAGGACGAACGCTACTTCGACTTTGCGGAGGCACTCCATGAGAAGGCCGACCTCAAAAAGCGCATCGAATCCGACGCGGGCGTGATCGCCAAAGAGCAAGCCCTGAACGACGCCGTCGATGCATGGTGGTCGACCAGCAGCGACGCCATCGCTGCACTCCCCACGACCGGCGAACTCATGAGGCTACGCGGACGACTCCTCGCAACCTTCGGGGACACCCTTCGGCCGATCGGCCTTCTCGACCGCTTCCAGGTCGCCGGCGTCGTCGCAAACTGGTGGGACCAGGTGCAAAACGAACTCAAGTCGGTGGCTGCCCGGGGCTTCCTCGGCCTCGTCGAGGCATGGGAAGTCAGCGTCCTCACGGCGATGGAGGACAAGAAGAACAAGGACAACCCCTTCGATCACCGCCTCGTGCGGCGCCTGCTCCCCGAGTACCTCGCCGACATCTCTGAGCTGGAGGCGAAGAAGGCCGAGCTGGACGCGGCCATCAAGGGCGCGAAGGCTGGGGGTGACGACGAGAAAGAAGAGTCCGAGGAGCAGCTCTCCGAAGACGAGGTCAAGGCGCTCAAGAAGGAGCTGAGCGCGGTCAAGAAGAACCTCAAGGCGGAGGAAGGCGACTTCACTACCCGACTCCAGAAGGCCCGTTTCGCGCTCAAAGAGAACGGCGCGAGGGACCTCGCCCTCGGCATCCTTCGTGCGGACCTGGAGGGCATCCTGGGCCGCTACGTCACTGAACACCGTCAGCAAGTCGTTGCAGCCTTCGAAGGCTGGTGGGACAAGTACCGGACGACGCTGACGAGCATCGAGGAGGGGCGCGACGCGACTGCCAGCAAGCTGCGAGGCTTTCTACGAGGGCTTGGATATGACCGAGTTCTTTAGGTCGACTTTCCCTAGCGACCCCCCTCTGGGGTGGCAACGAATGAGCGTTGGCGACGTACTCAAGACCGTCAGCAACCCGATCGAGATGCGTAACGACGAGGTGTACCGGCTGGTCAGTATTAGACGACGGCATGGTGGGATGTTCGACAGAGAACGACTGCCAGGGGTACGGATTCTAACGAAGGACCTTTCGAGGGCTGAAGTAGGCGCGTTTGCCATCGCCAAGCGACAGGTGGTCCACGGAGCGACCTGTATAGTCCCACCGGAGTTCAGGGACGCGGCTCTCGCGTCCAGCTATGCGCAGCTCGTCGGCACAGAGCTGTGCCACGTCGAGTTTTTCGCGAAGCTGGCGCAACTCCCCGCAATGACCAACGCCTTCTACGATGCGAGCCAGGGCGTCGTGGTAGAGAAGCTGACTCTGAGTCTCTCAAGGTGGCTCCGAACAAAGATCAACCTTCCGCCACTCCCCGAGCAGCAGCGGATTTCAGAGATCCTCGACACGGTCGACGAAGCAATCCGGAAAACCGAGGAGATCATCGCCAAGCTCAAGCAGGTGAAGCAGGGCCTGCTCCACGACCTCCTCACCCGAGGCATCGACGACAACGGCGAGCTCCGCGACCCCGACCGCCACCCCGAGCAGTTCAAGGACTCCCCCCTCGGCCGAATTCCTAAGGGTTGGGAGCGACATCGACTCCTCAACCTGGTCACTCTCCCGAGCGGCCAGCTTGATCCCTGCATCGCACCGCACCGCGATTGGCCACTTGTCGCTCCTGATCACATCGAGAGCGCAACCGGCCGACTACTCGCCGTCGAAACCGCAGCCGAACAAGGGGCAATCAGTGGCAAGTACGGGTTCGAACCCGGGGATGTCTTGTACAGCAAAATTCGACCGTACTTGCGTAAGGCTGTCTTGGCGACATTTCGGGGCCTGTGCAGCGCTGACATGTACCCGCTCCGGCCCCACCATCGGCTGAGCCCACGGTTCCTACTCGCCGCGATTCTTGGAGAACCGTTCTCACAGTTCGCGGAAACCGTCTCGATGCGAAGCGGGTTTCCGAAGATCAACAGGAAGGAGCTCGGAGAGTACATACTTTGGATCCCTACACGAGCCGAGCAAAACCAGATCGCAGCGGTTCTGGTGAGCAACGACAGGCGGCAGGCTCAGGAGGAGGCCGAACTGTCCAAGCTACACCTGCTCAAGCAAGGCCTGATGGAGGACCTCCTCAAGGGCCGTGTCAGCGTCAGTCCACTTCTTGCGGAACGATCTAAATGAACGGCCTGACCAAGCATCAGGTCATCAAGATGGTGAATCGTTACATCGGAGTGAGTGGCGGGTACCTAGGGACCTTCAGCTATCGCACGCACTCGGACTTCTATCCGGAGTATTGCGAGCTTGACTACGAACCCGATGCCCTCGAGGGCACCACCCGCGAGCGGTTCATCCATATACTGTCGAACGCACCGCCATCAGACCAAGCGAAGATTCTCAAGGGCGTGGTGGAGTACTACCCTTTGGGTGCAACACAGGCTCCTCCTTCGCGCACGCCAGAACTTCAAGCAGAGATCCTAGGCTGGGCAGCCAACTTGAGCGGCAGCCCTGCGGTTACGAGTCCCACCTTGAGTCCGGACTTTGAGAGTACACGCCGCCATCTCCAGGACGCGGAAACACTCATCCAGAGCCACGGTGCCCACCGCGCGATCGACCGGGTACATACCGCCTTGCATGAGTTCCTGCGCCATGAATGCAATCGCGCCGGTCTCCCGCTTGATCCAAAAGCAAAGCTCAACCCTGCGTTCAAGATCCTACGGGAACAACATCCGGCGTTCAGGGGCAAGTCGTCTGGCGACGCTGAGGTCCGTAAGATCGTCCGCGCTTTCGGCGGGATCCTCGAGGCGCTCAACGACGTTCGCAACAATGCGAGCCCGGCACACCCAAACGAAACCCTGAAAGAGACAGAAGCGATGCTCGCGATAAACGCCGGGCATACGATCCTCCACTACATCCACGCCAAGATCGCACGACACGAAAGCGGAGGCGCATGATCGACAGCGCTCGGCCTCTCCTGGAGAGACGATGACCGGCGGTCCCGAATGGTCCGAGGTCGAAAGCCCCTTCCTCGACCAGCTCGCTTCGATGGGCTGGAAGGTCATCATCGGAAACCTCGATGAGCCCTCCGTGACCGGCCGAGAGTCATTCCGGGAGGTTCTGATGAAGCCCGATCTCCGCAAGGCCATCGCGAGAATCAACCTTCGCGATGGTCAGTCCTGGCTCGACGACTCGCGACTGTCCCAGACCGTCAGCGCCCTCGAACGTATCGGCCAGAAGAAGCTGATGGAGGCCAACCAGGAGGCGACGGAACTGCTGCTCAAAGGCGTCGAGGTCGACGGGCTGCCCGGCTGGGATGGAGGCCGGGCGCGAACCGTTCACTTCATTGACTGGGAAACGCCGGAGAACAACACCTTCACCGCCGTGAGCCAGTTCAAGGTGGACTGCCCCGGCGGGCAGGCCAAGGGCTCCGTCCGGCCGGACATCACGCTCTTCATCAACGGCATTCCGGTCGTCGTTGTCGAGTGCAAAAGTCCCGGCGTCTCCGAGCCCATCGCCGCCGCCGTCGATCAACTCCGGCGCTACCACAACGCGCGCAAGGCGTCCGGTGAGGTGGAAGACAACGAAGGCAACGAACGGCTCTTCTACACCAACCTGTTCCTCGTCGCGACGAGCTACGACGAGGCCAAGGTCGGCACCATCGGCGCCGACGCCCGCTACTACCTCGAGTGGAAAGACACCGCACCCGTTTCCCTCACCGATGTGAAGGCCGAACTCGGCAAAGAGCACCTCTCCAGCCAGAACACGCTCATCGCCGGCATGCTCCGCCCTGCCCACCTCCTCGACATCATTCGGCACTTCACGCTCTTCACGCAGCTTTCCGGCAAAACCGTGAAGATCGTCTGCCGCTACCAGCAGTTCCGCGCCGTGCAGTACGCCATTCAGCGCCTCCAGACCGGAAAGACCCGCGCCCAAGACGGCGAGCACGACCGCCGCGGCGGAATCGTCTGGCACACCCAGGGCTCAGGAAAGAGCCTGACGATGGTCTTCCTCGTGAAGAAGACGCGCAGCATTCCAGCGCTGCGGCGGTTCAAGATCGTCGTCGTCACCGACCGGAAAGACCTGGAGCGGCAGCTCTCCGGCACCGCGAAACTCACCGGCGAAACCGTGGAGCGCGCGAGACGCGTGCGCGAAGTGAAGGCGCTGCTGAGTCGAAAAGGGCCCGGCATCGTCTTCGCGATGATCCAGAAAATGCAGGACCGCGACCTGGAAGACCTTTCCCCCGGCGATGAACTCGGTGACCTCGGCCTCCTGAACGACGATGAAGCCATCCTGGTCATGGTCGACGAAGCGCACCGCAGCCACAGCAGCGCCCTGCACGGCAACCTGCTCCAAGCCCTGCCAAACTGCGCCCGCATCGGCTTCACCGGCACGCCGATCATCATGGGCGCGAAGAAGCGCACCCACGACATCTTCGGCGAGTTCATCGACCGCTACACCATCAAGGAAGCCGAAGAAGACGGCGCGACCGTGCCCATCCTCTACGAAGGCCGAACCGCCGAAGGCGCCGTGTCAGACGGGCGCGACCTCGATCAGCTTTTCGAAGACCTCTTCGCCGACCAAACCGAGGACGAGCGCGAAGCGATCAAACGCAAGTATGGCACCAAGGGCTCGATCTTCGAAGCCGAGCGGCTCATCGAAGCCAAGGCCGCCGACATGCTGCGCCACTACGTGGAGCACGTCCTGCCCACCGGGCTCAAGGCGCAAGTAGTCGCCTACAGCCGGCGTGCGTCCGTTCGCTACCAAGCAGCGTTCGAAGCTGCGCGCGACGCGCTTATTGCAGAAGCCCTCGCCCTCGACGAAACCACCCAACGCCTCACAGACCTCGACCTCGCAAGCCGCCCTCGAAAACTCCGCGCGGCCGTACGCGCCTGGCGCCACCTCGATGCTCTCAAAGCCCTTCAGTTCGCGGCGATCATCTCGCCCGACAACAACGACCCGCCCGAGTGGAAAGAATGGAGCGAGGCCGCCAAGATCGAGAGCCGCATCGCCCGCTTCAAAAGGCCGCTGCCCGACCCAGACGCCACCGAAGACGACGCCAGCGATCCCCTCGCGTTTCTCATCGTAAAGTCCATGCTCCTCACCGGCTTCGACGCCCCAATCGAAGGCGTGATGTACCTCGACCGCTCCATCCGCGAGGCCGAGCTGCTTCAGGCCATCGCCCGCGTAAACCGAACCGGACACGGCAAGACCGCCGGGATCCTCGTGGACTACTTCGGCGTGGCGAAGCACCTAAAAGACGCGCTCTCCGCCTACAGCGCCGAAGACATCGAAGGAGCGCTGCAAAGCCTGGCCGATGAGATTCCGAAGCTCAGGGATCGGCATACCCGCGTGATGGGCATCTTCCAAAGCCGTGACGTGGATCCCATCACCGACAAGATGGCCGCCGTCTACCTCCTGGAGGACGAGCGCCTCCGGGCGGAGTTCAAGGTCAAGCTCAAGCAGTTCCTGGCAACCCTCGACCTCGTGTTGCCGCGCCCCGAGGGCCTGCCCTTTGTGAAAGACGCCGAGATCTTCGGCGACATCTACGATCGCGCCCGAAAGCTCTAACGAACCGACGACCTCCCGCAGCTAAGCAAGTCCATCGGCCACAAAGTTCAGCGACTCATCGACGAGCACCTGATCTCCCTCGGCGTCAATCCTAAGATCCCCCCGATTGCCATCACGGACGCAAAGTTCGCCGACTATGTGAGCCGGAACGTCTCCGATCGCGCCAAGGCATCGGAGATGGAACACGCCGCGCGAAGCCACATCAAAAAGAAGCTCGATGAAGACCCCGTCTACTATGACGGCCTCTCCTCACGCCTCGAAGAGATTCTGGAGAAGTTCGGCGATGACTGGGAGCAGCTCGCTCTCGCTCTCGCGGAGTTTGTCGACGAGGTCAAGAAGGGCCGAAAGAAGGACGACCTCGGCCTCGACCCCGAGCTGCACGCGCCCTTCTTCGATCTGCTCAAGCAAGAGCGAGAGCAGGAAGCCCCCGTCCGCGGGCAGGACGCGAAGTGGCTCGCAGACCTAGCGGTGAAGATGGTGGAAGGAATCATCCGCCCCTCCATTGCTCTCGTAGGCTTCTGGAAGAACGCAACACGCCAAGAGGAGCTTCGAGGCAAGCTCTTCCAGTTCCTGGCGGGCGACGACGACGCCCTGCTGGACCACAACGAAGAGATTGTGCCCTTCGACCGCGTCGACGCCGTTGCAGACCGACTCATGGAGCTCGCCAAAGCAAACCACCATAGGCTCGGGGGCGTCCAATGAACCAACAGCCGACAACCCCCGAGACCCTGGTGGTCGGCGACCTGGTCTTCGAACTTCGCCGAAGCAACCGCCGCCGCACCGTACAGGTCACCGTAGATCGCGGCGGCGAGCTGGTCATCTCTGCGCCCAACGAGTGCCCCACGTCGACGATGGAGAACTTCGTCAAAGAAAAGCGCCACTGGATCTACACCAAGCTGGCGGAGAAAGAGGCCCTGCGCCCAACCCACACCGAGAAACAATACGTCACCGGAGAGGGATTCCCCTACCTTGGCCGAACCCATCGCCTCCTACTGGTGAACAACCAAGACGTGCCCGTAAAGCTCGAACACGGCCGCTTCAAAATGCAACGCACAGCCGTCTGCAGCGGTCGCAACGAGATGGTCCGTTGGTACACTCAAAACGCCCAAGCCTGGCTAACCAAGCGTATGAACCGACTAAAGGCCAGGGTCAGCGTCGAGCCCTCCGGCCTAACCGTAAAAGACCTCGGCTACCGTTGGGGCTCCTGCGGAAAAGGCGGGCGTCTCTACTTCCACTGGCGCTCGATCCTCCTGCCCCCGAGCGTGATCGAGTACATCGTCGTGCACGAGTTGGTCCACCTCCACGAGCCGCACCACACACCGCAGTTCTGGACCCGCGTAGAGCGAGCGATGCCCGACTTTGCGAAGCGCAAGCAGTGGCTCGCTGAGAACGGCGGCGAGGCGGTGGGGCTATGAGGTGCTCCCACCCGCCAGAGCAGAATTTTTGCACGGTTCTGAGACGCTCTCAAACACCAACCGACCGCGGGAGCAGTGAATGAAGATGCCCGCCCTGGAGATCGCCGGGTTTCGCGGAATCGAGCGGGGAACGTTCGTCTTCCCCACTCACGCGGCGCTCATTGGACCGAACGGGTGCGGCAAAAGCACGATTGTAGATGCCCTCCAAAAACCCCCGACCGGGTTGATGTTTAGAGGAAGAGAAATCGAAGGCGTCGTGCTGCCATTCCGAGGCAAGCGATAGCGACGGTCTATCTAGTCGTGTCCGGAGTCTTCTGAGCCACTCGGAGCTCCGATATTCGAAAGCCGCCGGACGGCCTCTTTGAGCTGTCTCTTGTCGCGCCGCGCAACCTCAATCTTTCGCGCGAACTCGCTCAACACCAATCGTGTTTCACGAGCGTACGCAAGGCACTCTTCGTCGGACAATCCGTGCAGTCCAATGCTCGCGGCCCTGTGAAGTAGCAAGAGAGGGTTCCGCCCTTCAATCTGAAGACTCTCCGGAAGCGCGGCTTTGATCGATTCGATTGCGGCAGAAAGCTGCCGCTGGCGTTTCGCGCGTTCGAGCTGCGCCAAAATGGGGTGAGTTGCATCCTGCGCTTCAGCGACCCGCATCATCTCGTCAATAAAGCGGTCCTTATTGCCTTCGACGATTCGCCGGTAGTACGCAAACGCACCCACGCCGAGACCCTGCTTCTCGCAGCGATATCCTCGCATCAGAAGCTCACGATCCGATCCGACGAGACGGTAGACTCTCGTCGGCAGCGGCTCGCCAAAGTGCGGTATTTCCCCGAACTTCACGGCCTCATGATGGGATCCCTTCGGGGTCAGCATGACTGCGAAGCGTTTCTCGGAAGTCTGGCAGTTTCGGCATACGTAGCGGATCACAAAATCGAAACGCTCATTCTCCGCATAGATACGCGATGTCGCCTCAAACAACTGCTTACGGCCACATCGCCCGTCATCACAGTGCAGACTTAGCGGTGGCTTCGATACCACATAGGTTGGACGCGACCGCATACCTAGATTGACGGGGTCATCCACATGTGTGGCGGCCTCGACAAGTCGAACACTCCCTGGAGGGACGGTCGCCAAGAACGCGTCCCAACTCATCGCTTCGCCCGTAGCGTCTCCGTAGTCAGACACGGCGTCTCGTTTGACTTCGGAGTCTAGGAACCGCAGTACCCGTCTCCGCCGCAAGTGTTGAATGGCGCGATCTCCGGGCAGTTGGATTCAACACTGCAGGCGATCGTGCAGACTTCACCACTTCCCGGAATCGTCTCGCACTGTGCCCCACCCGGACATCGGGGCTCGTCGTCGGAACATGCGGTGTCAATGGAAAGCACTCCGGAACATGCGAACGTGGCCAATGGGAACGTGCAATAATCAGCAGGCGAGGCGCCGGAAAGCGTTACTACGTCTTCGAGTAAGACTCGATATACGTTCGGGCAGACGCCGCTTTCGGGGAGTAGCGGCATGCAATACGCGTTTGTTCCCCCCAACTCCTCAATCGCGATGCACCCAAGGCCATCCTGGCACTCGCCGTCGCCGGTACACGACTCACAGCGGTCCACCGTACCGCGCTCCGTCTCCGTGCATCGGCTCGTCGCAGGATCACAGCTGAACTCGTCGCAGTCCGCTTCTGCGGTGGCTTCGGTGCACTGCACGCAGATGCCGGTGCCGCTTCGATCGTCGCACACGCCGAGCGCGGCCTCGCCGTCCATGATGCCGGCGCAGTCGGTCGATGTGACGCACGGCGCGCAGCTTCCAGCTTCCAGGCCCGAGTCCGCGCAGCGCGAGGCCGTCGCTTCGGTGCACTGATCCGATGAAGTACATTCGACGCAGGTGCCGTCGTCGCACATCGGGCGCCCACTCACGCTTGCGCAGTCCGTGGGGGCGAGACACTGCACGCAGCGGGCGGCGCTTTCGTCGCAGAGCGGGGTGTCGCCGGTGCAGGCGTCGCCGCACGGACCGAGGTCCGGTACGTCCATGCCGATCTCGGTGGGGCCGACGTCGGCATCGGAGTCCGGTCCCATGTCGACGTCATCGCACTCGCCGAGCCGCCCGGTTCGTTCAAGCTCTTCACGCCCGTTGACGCAGTCGGCGACGCACCTTCCTGATTCGCGGATTAGACCCGGTGCGCAGACGTCTTCCGTGGTGCAACCGACAAGGCCCAGCAGACCGGTCGCCAAGACAAGTATGGTGAATCGAGTTGCTTGTGCACGTACGCTAAAGTCCATATCGCTCGAACCATCACCTGGCGGCGAAACGAAGTCAATCAGGACGGCGTCTGAGAAAGCGACGCAACGCCGCTTCGGTGGTGTCAACAACGATATCTACATCTTGCGTGGAGCGCGGCCTCCCATGAAGTGTACTCGCGAACGAATCCGCGACCATATAGTCGATCCCCGCCTCGCTCAGCCAACCGGTTATCGACGCGATAAAGGCGCGGGAGAACACCGCGACCGACTATGTAGTGGGGGTAGCGTCAAGGCGGATCGGTGCCCCGAAGCGAGATTTTGCACTCGCCAGTTAGAAGTGGGCCGGACAGGGACGAAGATAGAAGCGCTGGCGCGAGGTTCGCGTGCGGCCCCCTCAGCTGGGC
>JBCCRV010000058.1:0-18073 GCA_039201085.1 Myxococcota bacterium
GCGGGGCGAAGCCGAACACCATCTTCGCGCCTACGAGGAGCGTGAAGCAGGCACCCTTGCGGTACCCTATGTGGAACCGTGCTTTCGTGTCGTACGCGCCTACCTCGCCGGTGACGCGGGTCCAGCGGCGACGGAGGAACTCGAACGCTTGCAAGGCAGCACGAACGCCGAAGCCGTGAGCGCGCTCCGGCTTCTTCGTGCCCTTCGCGACGGCCCACCGGCCGAGGCCGCGAAAACGATGGCGATGATCGCCCACGACGGAAGCTGGTTTCAAGTGGGCAACGCGCAGCGCGTCGATTGCCGACGCAAGCCGATCACGCGTCGCGTCTTGGGCGGGCTCGTCGAGCACTTGCGGCACGCGCCGGGTGCGTCGATGGACCGGGCGGCGCTATGCCAAGCAGGCTGGCCCGGCGAACGTATGAGTCCGTCCTCGGCCAAGCGAAGGGTGGAGGTAATGATCGCCCGTCTTCGCGACGCGGGTCTTCGAGGCGTGCTGGAAACCACGCCCGAGGGCTACCGACTCGCGCCCGAGCGCGCCCGCGTTCCTCCTGAGCCAGCACGGTGAGGTGGGCTCACGGGCGGGCCGCCGACTACGCCACACTTAGCTTTGGCTGCGGCTTGGCGAACTTTCTCATGATGCTCTACCTGGTGAAGTTCGCCACCGACCGGCTCGGCCTTCATGCGGGGGTGGTGGGCGCACTCTTCGGTGCATCACGGGTCTGGGATGCGATCAGCGATCCACTCGTCGCGACCTACAGCGATCGGCCGTCGGGTAAGGGACGACGGCTGCGAACGATTCGCCTTGGCGCCTTCGCCCTTGCGGCGAGCGTCGTCATGCTGTGGGCGCCACCGACGCTCGGCACGACGACCCAGGCGGTGTGGTTCGGAGTCGCCATCTGCTTCTACTTCACCGCGCACACCCTCGTCTTTGTTCCGTACGACGCAATTGGCATCGAAGGTCCGGCGAACGAAGAGGAGCGCAATCGATGGTTCGCCTTTCGTGCCGGGGCGTACGGTCTTGCATCGCTCGCGGGCGTCGGCCTCTTGTTTGCCGCCTCCGACCAGGCGTACTTCGGTCAGGCAGTCGCCCTCGTCGGCGCCGTGGGCATCGTCGTATCGGGCCTGTACTTCACACGAGATGAATCGCGCTACCCACCGGGTCGCAACGGCGACGCGCGCGCCGTGTACGTGGGCTTTCGGGAGATCATTCGCGACCGCGTGGCGCGGCTATTTTTTGCCGTCCGCTTTTTGCAGCGGCTCGGCAGCTCGGCCCTCACGAGCCTCGCGCCCTTCATCACCGCCCTCTATCTGGGCAACGACGAATCGTTGCCGCTCATCATGGGCGTTTACACCGCCGCGACCCTCCTTACGATCTTCGCAACGCCGCGAACGGCGGCGGCGGTCGGCACGTTTCGATTGTGGAAGCTGTGCATCGCCTGCACGTCCCTCGGGCTCCTTGGCCTCTGCCTCACGCCACGTGGAGCGCTTGGTCCCTTCATGGCGATCGTGCTTTGGACAGCCGTGACGGGCGCGCTCCTTCAGGTTACGGAGCGCAGCGTGATGGCGGAGATCGCTCTGAGCCTCGAAGACAAACACGCACTCGAAGCGCGCTTTGCAGCGGTCGATACGTTCCTGTCGAAGTGCGCCTTCGGCATCGCCGTAGCGATCGGAGGCGCAGGCCTGAGCGCCGCCGGATACACCAACGACATGGCGATGGCCGGCGCCCACGAAGGCATGATGCGGGCGACCATCGCCGGAATTCCCATGCTGACCTTTGCCGCTGCCGCCGCCCTCGCCCTGAAGGTTCAAAGGCGCGTTGAACCGACCCCGACGGACGGCCCCGCATAGGCGCGAAGGCTAGACCGCCTTCATTTTGAACTGAGCCTGCGGCGTTCGTCCTGTTGTTCGAGGACAAGGAACAACGACGCAGGAATGTAGGCACACTTCAAGGAGGCGTGACGCAGACATCGGGCGACTGGGTGGGCGAGGTAGGCTCAGTTCGAAATGAAGGCGGTCCTAGGCCACGCCGTTGGGCGACGTCCCCTATTGGCAGCTGCGAAAATCGAAGGGCGTGTTTCGGCAACGCCCCTCACAACAGTCCTCGTCCGCCGTGCACACTTCGTCCGGTGGCAAGCAGCACCCGGCGTTTCCAAGACCGTCGCTGCCCTCGCATACCCCCGGCGCCTGACATTCGCTATTGCGCGCACAGGTAGAGCCGGGCCCGAAGCCCGCCGGATCCACGCACCAGCCAAACGAACACACCGAGCCGCTTCCGCAGCTTTCGGTCGTCGGCAGCGCCCGCCCCGCGATTTCGTCGCAGCGAAACGCCTGCGTGTCGCTCCGGCACGCACGGTCTCCGATCTCGCAGGAACCGCCCGAATCCGTCGCGCCACCCGAATCGACCGCGCCACCGACGTCCATCGTGCCCGCGTCCATCGCACCGGGATCTTCCGCGCCAATCCCACAAACGGTGCCTCCGCTCAAAGCGGCCTGAAGGGACCCGCAGTCCGTTGTGCTCAAGCAACGGATCTGCGATTGCGTCGGGGACGCGCCACAGATGTCTGCGCAGATCCCGTCCGCCGCGCCTGGCGGCGCTCCGCAGCGTGCCGCTGCCGTCTGACATTCGTCGCCGCAGCGCAGTGTCGGCGCTCCCGTGTCGGCGCCACCGTCGCTACCCGAACCGTCGTCGTCGCCGCATGCAGCGAGCAGGACGGCGCAGATCGCGAGGACGGCCACTCGAGAGGAGGTCATCGTGTTCATCGTATTTCCAATCCTTTAGGAGAAGCTGACGGCCAGACGAAGCCGCGCTAGGGGGGAGACAGAAGGCGGGCCAGAATCGCGTGGCTCAATCCAGCGGATTCGTGCAGAGCGCATCGAACAAGATGACCACGTCCGGATCACCCGGGAAGGTCACGTCTGCGAGTGTGCAGGTCGTGCTCACGGCTAGCATGCCTCCCTCCGGGTCGTTGGAGAGCGCCACGATCTCGCACTCGGGATCGTCGTCGAGTTCGTAGATGCGCCCGCCACCGCGGGTATCCACGAACTGGAGCTGAGCGATGCGACTCTCGCCCGTTTCGCCGTCCCAGTCCTCGAGCGTTGCGCTCAGCACCCATCGGATCACGCCGGGTTCATCGTGCCGCACCTGGAGACTCGCACGGCCCGTTGCTTCCGACGTTGAGCAGCTCACGACGAACGGATCGCGCGCGGCGGAAGGCCGAGGATCGAGAAGGTCCCGTGAAAACGAGAGCTCTTCGCCCGACGCAGACTCGTAGGCGAGTGAGTAGCGAGCGGCATCCACGCAGCGCAGCTGTTCAAAAAAGCAAAACTGCCGTTCGCCGCAGTCTTCCCGCACACAGCTCAGCGGCCTGCCGGCGTCGTCGGGTCCGGCATCCAGCGTGCCTTCATCGGGCATTCCTTCGTCGGGCACACCGGCGTCGGGAGTCGACGCGTCCGGAACGCCCGCGTCCGGCATTCCGCCATCCATCGGCGGCGTGCGCGGTCCGCAGTCGCCGCAGTCCGTCCCGAGCGCACACACCTCAAAATCCGAACCCGGTCCACCGTCGTCGCACTCGCCGTCGCCGGCGAACGGGCAGCTCTCGTCGCAGACGGCGCCCGCCGGGATGGGGAAGCAGAAGCCTCCGCCGCAGTACTCCGAGGCTGCGCAGCCGCCGCAGTCACCGCCGCAGCCGTCGTCGCCGCACTGGCCGAGGGCACAGACGGGCGTACACGTCGCGCAGTCGCCGTCCGCTTCGCATCCGGGTGCGCAAACGCCATCGCCCGTCACCAGATCGCACTCGCAAACGCCGGCTTCGCAGCGCGTCCCCTCGCCGCAGGGTCGACGCACGTCTTCGCCGTCGACGCAGCGGACCACATCCTCACCGTCGCAGCGCGGCGCTGGGTCGCAGCTGGTGCGCATGTCCTCTTCCTGCGCGCCACGATCGACCGCGGGGGCGTCGCGACCGACATCGGTTCCCGCATCACCCGCATCGACCGGCGCCGCATCGTCGCCGCAAGCGGCCAGGAGAAGAATGGAAAAAAGGACGGCTAAGGGACGGATCTTCATCAGACTAACTCCGCCCGAACGGTAGCTGGGTCTGTGAACCTGACCGCTTACATCTCGCTCACATCTCCCTTGAGGCCGCAGCTCGCGCGTAGCCAAAGAGTCCTGGCGACCGGGCGTCACGAACCCCGCCCTTCAAGTTCGGTTGGTCTAGGGCGCAGAAAAAAGGTCGTTCGCACCCTCTTCACGGCCCGTTACGCGCGTTTCCAGCCCTGTTCCGAATCCTGACGTCGGCTCGAAGCGCCTTCTACAAAGCAGCTACTTGCCGCCGCTGAACCCGCCGTACCAGAAGACGACGCCGCTTCGCGGTGCGTGCGACGACACGTTCGGTGGTAGCTCACGCGTTTCGCTGCTCGTCGCGAAGGGGTCGTACGCGAAGACGTTCGCCGCGCCGTAGCCGCCAAGAACGACCAGCGAGAAGATCGCAATCCCAAGCGTTCGACCCTTCATCGTTCGGAAGCTCCCTGCGCCACAGGCGGACACTGTGACCGACGGAGTGTCTTCAAGTCAACGTGGCGGCATCGCGGCCCTTGCGTTGGACCCAGCCAAAACCGATGTGGCACCACTCTGAGCACCCCGAGAACCGTACCCAGACCGGTTCGACCTTTATTTGATTGCCTCGGATTCGTCGGTCGGGTCGAGATCAAGGCGCGAGGACGAAGGACGGCTCCTGCCATTCTAGGACGAGCAACGCAGAGGTCGGCGGGAGCGGTGGGTCCGAGGCGATCAAATGATGGTCGGATCGGTCTAGGCCTCAGGAACGGCCACAACCACAGCGGTGGTGTTGTGCCAGCCTTCGATCCGGCCGCCGAAGCGCGCGATCTCACCGTAGGTCAGGTAGCCCGCCAAGGGCGCGTCTTCGAAGACGCTGCGGACGGCGGCGATTTCGCGATCGAACGCAGTATCTAGAAGCATCCCGCGGCACACGCAGTCGAAGACGATAACGCCGGCCGCCCGACGGCCCTGCAGGCCCGCCTTCGCATCAACGGCGGCCTGCCGGGCGGCGCGCACCATGCCTTCGGCTTCGCCATCGAGAATGCACACGTTCGAACCAACGGGCACGGGCGCGGCGCACGTGATCGATCCGTCGCTGTGCACAAGAAGCGGCGCGCGCGCCTGCCGCAGCTCGCCAAAGAGCATGATGCCGATCTCGTGGCGAATCATGTATTCGCCGCGGTTCTTCGGCGTGAGCGTGACGCCCCGCGAACGGGCAAAGTCCTCGTAGGCCTCCAGGGCAGGTCGGTTTTCGATTTCGTAAAGCCGAATGCCCTCGGCCTTGGTGACCAACATGGGCTTCGTCGCAGACACGAGGCCGTGACCGAGACCGATGCCCCAAGGGTGCTTGTCGAAGAGGTGCAGCGCAGCCGCGCCCGTCTTCGTAGACTCTTGATTGAGGGCCACCCGCGTAGCTTCAAAGCGTCCGAAGTCGCCTGCCGCGCCGCCGACAAGGGGGTGATGCGCCTTGGTGTGGCGCCGCAGGGCGGCCACGACATGCTCGCCACTCGTCGAGAGCCCGTCCGTCATCGCAACCGTCAGCGAGTTGCTGCGGCCTTCGCGACGCGCTTCGAGGCGGGTGGACTCGGCGGACCAGGCCGTGGAGGGCTCGTGAAAATCGGACACGAGCTCGCCGCACGCCATCACATCGCCAAGGGCCACCACGACGACCTCGTCATCGCATCGGCCGTGGTGGGTGAACTGCCCCGCGGTGGTCGTGCAGATCGCCGGTGCGTCGACGTCGACGCCGGATTCGAGGGTGGCCACGTCGGGCGCGAGCACCAGGTAGGCGCTGACGTCGCCGTCAAGCTGCTCGGCAGCGCGTAGCGCCACCGCCTTGATGTGATCCGGCGCGCCGGTCGCAACGGCAAACCTATCGGCCATGGGTCAAAGCTAGGGCCGGAACCTGTGGCGAGTAGGGCACGACTCGCAAAACGACCGGTGCTGGCAGATCCTGAAGGACGCTCCAGGATTTACGAGCAGCCGCTGGAAACGGGTGAATCGACGCTGCACCAGCCGCCGGTGGCGGGCCCTTGGAAAAGGAAGAGGGCGTGCAACCCACCTGAAGGGCGGCAGCAGCAAAGCTCCGCGCCGTAAGCCCGAGCGCAACGAAAACCGAAACGCGTGCGAAGACGCGCCCGACGCATCCTGGACGAACGTCGAAGCCGACGACCCCTTCGTCGTCGGCGGCGACGGCACGGACATCGCCCAACGCGCCTTCTTCGGACGCTGCGAAGGCGGCGACGTGTTCGGCTACCGCTTTCGCGACGAAGGCCACGACGCCGACTACGAGCGACACTTCGAACCCGACGTGCGCGCGATTCATATCGCCTGGGACTTCTTCATGGGCCGCCAGCGAAACAGCGGCCACCGAGGAAGCGGCAGCGTCTGCTGGCCCGAATAGGGCGAAAGGAACGGCGCACGCACGACGACAACCCGCACGTCCGCGCGCATCGGCTGAGCAACTCGCGGAGGTAGAGTCGCCCAGCCAGCGGGACACTCCCTCGGGGTGTCCTATTCTATTCCTCTATTCCTCGAGCAGGCTTCGGAGCATCCACGCGGTCTTTTCGTGAACCTGGAGGCGTTGAGTCGCCAGATCGGCGGTGGCATCGTCGCCGGCGTCGTCCGCTACGCTTAGGACGCTCCGGGCCGTGCGCACCACGGTCTCCTGCGCCTCCACAAGCAGCTTCACCATCTCCGTCGCCTTCGGAACCCCATCCGTGTCCTTCACGGACGACAGCCGCGCGTACGCCGCGTAGCTTCCCGGAGCCGTATGGCCGAGTGCACGAATGCGCTCGGCGACCGCATCCACTGCGAGCGCGAGCTCCGTGTACTGCTGCTCAAACATGGTGTGCAGCGTCTGAAACATCGGCCCCGTCACGTTCCAGTGAAAGTTATGGGTCTTGAGGTACAGCGTATAGCTATCGGCTAGCAGCTTCGACAGCTCTTCGGCCAACCGCGCGCGGTCCGAATCATCGATTCCAATGTTGATCTTCATGAGCGCTCACTCCTTCGGGGGCACAGGAACACAGCCGAGGACGTTCAGGCAACCTGCTACCTCAAGGCTGGAGTACGTACCCCCACCCACGGAGGGCATCCTCCGTGTACACACCCGATTCGATGCGAACGGGTGCAGGCGCGTCGTTTCCCGCGACTGCAGAAAAGCCCCGGATGCTGGAGGCATTCGGGGCGATTCGTAGGGTTTCACTGGGTGGGTCATCCAGGACTTGAACCTGGAGCCAATGGATTAAGAATCCACTGCTCTACCAATTGAGCTAATGACCCGTGACTGGTGGCCGTGTGATGGGAAAAGCGGCACACCCAGAAGGATTCGAACCTTCGACCTACGGATTCGAAGTCCGGCGCTCTATCCAGCTGAGCTATGGGTGCAAGGGTGCAGGGGCACGTTCCCGGCGGGCCACACAAGTCTAAGTAAGCTGAAAAGAGCAAGCCGGCGTTTCCGCCGGACGCCGTTCGTAATCGATCGGCGGATAGAGTCAAGGAAAAGTCGACGACGGCTGTAAACCCGGCCCAAACACAAACGCAGCGGCCCAACGGGGGCCGCCGCGCTTGCTTTCGAGTGGGGTGACTGACGGGGCTTGAACCCGCGACCACCGGAGCCACAATCCAGTGCTCTACCACTGAGCTACAGCCACCATACTGGACCAAGGCCGAGGCCAAGGTCAGCGGCCCGAAGATAGCGTGGGGCCGAAGGCTCGCAAGGTGTTTTTGGCCTCCATCGCCATTCCAAAACCGCCAACGCCGGTCGAGTCGTGCGGTCGAGCTTTGACGGTAAAAATCCTGGAACCTTCGGCCCATGCCGCGTTCTAGAGCCCGTGACCCTCACCCGTTCACTGCTGGCCGTCGCCGCCGCGTTTGGGGCGCTCCTCTGGTACGCGGAGGGCGCGGCGACGCGCGCACTGGCGGAGCGAGAAGCCGGCTGGGGTGCGCGCATTCGGCCGGGCGACCTCGTCTTTCAAGACCTCGCCTGCGGCCGCCGCTGCGACCTGATTCGCGCCATCACCGATTCGCCCTATAGCCATGTGGGCATCGTCGTCGACGACGACGGCGATCGGCGCGTGTGGGAAGCATACGAGGGCGTCTCCGCCGTACCGCTCGCCGACTGGGTTCGGCGGGGCTTCGGACGCCGGGTCGCCGTCTACCGGCCGGTGGAAGACGCGCCCGGTCTGGAGCGCGCCCTCCGCGCGTACGCCGGTCGGCCGTACGACGGCTTCTACCGCTGGGACGACGAGCGCATCTACTGCTCGGAACTCATCGCCAAGGCCTACGCCCAGCTCGGCCGTCCCTTTGAGCCGCATCCCGTCGAACTCGGTCCGTTTCGCGACGAGATCGAACGGCTCAGTGGGGGCCGGCTCACGGACGGGACGCCCATGGTCACGCCCATCGACCTGATTCATTCTGGACGCTTCCTTCGCGTGCTCGACGAGCTTCACGACCGCGCGCGCTAGGGCGTATTCGTTCGCCGATGGGGCGGCCTAACCGCTTACGATTCGGCCTCCGGCGTAGCGGCGGCGCGCCCACTCGGCCATGGCGATGCCAGCGGAGATCGCGATCGGGTAGCTGTGGTTGATGCCGTACATCGGAATGCCCACGACGGAGCGAGCGGCCTGCAGAATGCAGGGCGCGCATCCGTCGTCTTCGTTTCCGAAGACGAGCGCCGCGTTCTCGGGCATTGGCGCATCCCATAGGCCCGCGTCTGCGTCGTCCTTTTCGAAGGCCACGATGGGCCAGCCTTCGTTGGCCGCGAGCGCCACAAAGGCCTCGCTGCTTTCGACCTCACGAATGTGCTCGTAGCGCTGCATGCCCATGGCCGCGCGCTCGTACCAAGGCTCGGTCCCGATGAGCACGATCTCCTTCGCCAGAAACGAATGGGCCGTGCGCACGATGGCGCCGATATTGAACGGGTTCTTCGCCCGGTCGACGGCGACGCGAAAGGGATGCCGCAGGCGATCGAGCTCGTCCTTGATCTCCGAACGGGGCATGCCGAGGGGCGGTACGCGGGCCACGCGGCGAAGGTAGCCGAGGCTCGCCAGGGGCGCGAGGCGCCGCGAGCGCTAGCGTCCGCCCGTGAACATGCGGTCGGCGATTCGGCGCGCAACGCGGCGGACCAGACGGCGGCGGCTCGCATCCGGGTGCATCACGACGTGGCCCTGCAGCACGAGGTCGTCGAGGTCTTCGCCGACCTTGCGAAGGTCGCTCAGCTGATCGCAAAACGCCGGCAGGATCGCCAAACCGAGCCCCGCTTCGGCGGCGCGAAGCACCAACATCGAGTCGGACACGCGCACCCGCGGCACCACACCGTGACGCGATTGCCAACGGCCCGAGGGCGCTGAAGGGCTCGAACCGATAAAGGGAACGGCCGCGTCGAGGGGCGCTCCCGAACGATGCTTGTCGACAGCGCGCTTCCAGCGTTTGGCCAGCGCGCTCGTTCCAAAGATCGCAAAGCGGCCCTGGCCCTTGAGCTTTCGCTGAATCCAGTGCTCACCCTCGGGCAGCTTGGAGCGAATCGCGAGGTCCGCTTCGCCGCGCTCGAGGGCCACGAAGGAGTTTCCAGCCACGAGCTCCAGCTCAAACTCCAGGCCATCGAAGAACGCATTCCAGTGATGAAAGAGGTAGGCCGCAACGAGCGCACCGCACGCGAGACGAATGCGCCCGTCCGGCCCACGCAAGAGCTCCTCACGCAGCCGCAGAATGCCCGCGGCTTCGTCCGCCATGGCGCGCGCGTGAGGCAAGAGCCGCTCCCCAGCCGCTGTTAGCTCGGTGCCGCGCGTGGTGCGCACGAGGAGCGGCGTTCCGACCGCCGCTTCCAGGGCCTCCATGCGACGTCCGAGGGTGGGTTGGCTGATGCCGGTGGCCCGTGCTGCGGCCTTAAGCGAGCCATGGTCGGCCACGGCAATGAACCATTGAACGTCGTCCCAGGGAATCGTTGTGCGATTCATTTTTGAATCATAGCGCATCATCACGGGGTCCTCCCAGGGTCGCGATTCACTGTCATGGTCTGGGCATGCGAAAGGAACCCACCATGAACGAATCTTCTTCCCAAACCCGTGTCGCACTCGTCACCGGCGCCAGCCGCGGCCTGGGACGCGCCGCGGCTGCACGCCTTGCCTCCGATGGCTTCTTCGTCGTCCTCACGTACCGAAGCAACGAAGCGGAGGCCGAAGGCGCCGTCGCCGACATTGAGAAACAGGGCGGCAAAGCCCTTCATCTGCAGCTCGACGTTGGCTCGCTCGAGTCGATCGAAGCGTTCTTTGCAAACTTCGACGCCGCCGTCTCGAAGGTGCTCGGTGAAAGCCGCATTGACGTGCTCGTCAACAATGCGGGCGTGATGTCGGACCAAGAGATCGGCCACATCGACGCCTCCGAGTTCGCCCGCGTCTTTGATATCAACGTGCGTGGCGCACTCTTTGTCACCCAGCACGCCCTCGCCGATCGCTTGCGCGATGGCGGGCGCGTCATCCTGCTCGGCACGGGCCTGACGCGCTTCTCGATGCCCCAGTACCTCGCTTACAGCATGTCAAAGGGCGCCATCAACACGATGACGCAGGTCCTGGCCAAGACGTTGGGCCCGCGCGGCATCACGGTGAACACGCTCGCGCCCGGGGCCATCGAAACGGACATGGTGCCCTACCTGCGCACGGCCGAAGGCTCGGCGCAGATGGCGTCCGTCACGGCCCTCGCACGCCACGGCGTGCCGGACGACATCAGCAACGTCGTGTCCTTTCTCGCCAGCGAAGACAGTCGCTGGGTGACGGCCCAGCGCATCGAAGCAAGCGGCGGCATGTTCCTATAGCAAGCAGGCAAGCAAACCTCGCTTGATAGAAATCGAGACCCAATGCCGTTTGAATGAGCCCTTCAGGCGGGCGCGACCGCCGGCATAGAAGAGTTGCGGTGTTCACCGCGTGATCAACCGACCCTACGTCGCCTGGGTGAGTGATTCGCTTCCCGACTGGGCCCGCCGTGGCCGCGCAAGCTGGACCAACCGAGGCCAGGTGCGCCCGGCCTTCGCCGATACGCCAGCCGAAGGGCAAGAGTCCGTCTGGGACTACCCGCGGCCCCCTGCGCTCGTGCCCGACGACCGCAGGGTCCGCGTGATCTTCGCCGGCGAGGAACTCGCGGACACGCGCTCCGCGCTTCGACTGCTTGAGACCTCCCATCCGCCCACCTTCTATTTGCCGCGTGAAGACGTGAACATGGCCCTGCTCCGCGAGGCCGGCCAAGGTTCGCGCTGCGAGTGGAAAGGCACGGCGACGTACTACGATGCGGTGCAGGGAAACCTCACTGGCCCGTTCTCCGCGAGCCGGCAGCTGGCGTGGTCCTACCTGGACCCCTTCGGCGATTACACGCCCCTGGCGGGCCATCTGGCCTTCTACGCGTCGCGGGCGGAATGCTACGTCGGCGACGAACGGGCGCGTCCGCAGCCTGGCGGGTTTTACGGCGGGTGGATCACGTCCGAGCTCGCGGGTCCTTTCAAAGGCGACCCTGGCTCTGGCGCGTGGTGATCGGGCAGCCCGCGGCAGTGTCCCGCTAAAGCAGCGAGCCGATAGCGAGACGAATCGGCGACCCTTCCGACAATGATCGATGGCGGTGTCGGCCCAGACCGGTGCGTAGAAGCGGGCGCCCCGTCACCGCGAGTGGTTTGCTTCGCCACGGCGGTCCGCCCCGTGGACGGCCATGGCGACCGATCTACGCTCATTTGCCCGCCGGCCGAGGGCACTGGTAGCGTGGGAGAAGGATGACGAAGCGTCACAGCTCGCCGACGGCCTTTGCGAAGACGCAATCCTCCGACACCCCGCCACTCGAGGGAAGCGCTGAGGCCGCGAGCGAGCTTTCGTCGCCGACCCTCGCCGACGGCAGCCGCACGGACGGCGACGTGCGCTCTTGGAGCTCACGCAGCGAACCGGTCCTTCAGTCGGAGGGCAAAAGCGGCGGCCCCGATCCGCTGATCGACACCGTGCTCAGCGGTCTCTACCGCGTAGAAGCGCGCATTGGCGAAGGCGGCATGGGCGCCGTGTACAAAGCGCGGCACGTACATCTCGGCCGGTCCTTTGCCATCAAGGTTCTGACGGGCAGTACCGGCGAAAATGCCGAAGCCGTCGAGCGTCTGCTTCAAGAAGCGCAGGCCGCGAGCAGCATCGAGCACGAGAACATCGTCGACGTCGTAAGCTTTGACCGCGCCGAAGATGGCCGGGTGTTCCTGGTGATGGAGCTTCTCAAGGGTCAGTCCCTCGCCGACCTCATGGGCCAGCCCATGGCCCTTGAGCGTGCTGTCTCGATCTACGACCAGCTCTGCGACGCGCTCGATGCCGCTCACACGCGCGGCATTGTGCACCGCGACCTCAAACCAGAGAACATCTTCATCGTGCCGCGATCGGGGGGCGACTTCGTAAAGGTGCTCGACTTTGGCATCTCCAAGGTGAAGGCGTCCGAAGCGGAGCGTGTACGCGTGACTCGCACGGGCCAGCTCTTGGGAACGCCCCTCTACATGTCGCCAGAGCAGGCCAAGGGCGACATGGACGTGGATCATCGCGCAGACATCTACTCGCTTGGCGTCATGCTCTACGAAATGCTGGTAGGCGAGCCGCCCTTTCAGGGCCACAACTACTTCCAGCTCCTGTGGAAACACGGCAACGAAACGCCCGTCTCGCCGTCGAGCCGCGGCGTCCCTCGGGACGTCAGCGCCGTCATCATGCGGGCGCTCGAGAAGGAGCCGGCACACCGCCATGGCTCGGCCCGTGAGCTTGGCGAAGCGCTGCGCGCGGCCGCCCCCGACGCACCCCATATCGGGGCCAAAACGGCGAGCACCGTGTCGCTACCGCCGGCGCCCCCGGCCTCCAAGGCGCCCCTTGCCTTCGCCGCCGTGGCCGCCCTGGCGCTCCTTGCTGGTGGCGCCTGGCTCTTGCGCTCCGCGCCGGAAACGCCCCCACAGGTCGCGTCGTCGCCGGAGGAAAGCGCCGCGTCGAGCGAAAGCGGGGGTGGCGAAGCGGGGTCCGAAGGCACAGCGGCGTTCGAAGCGGAAACGAACGAAGCCGGCGCGCCGGACGAAGCCACGAGCGCAGGGACGCTGGCGGACGAGACGCCGGCCGAGGGGACGCCGGAGGCGGAGGAGCTGCCCACGGGCGAAGACCCCTCGCCGGCGCTGGCGATCGTTCGCTTTCAGGCCCAGCCCGCAGGCGCCGAGATCCGGCTCGACGGCGAAGTGCGGGGCACCGCTCCACTTGAGCTTGAGCTGACCGAAGGACAGCGCTACCAGGCGGTTTTTCGCTGGCGCGGCGGCGCGCGGCGACGCGTGCGATTTACCGCCGGCGAGCGCCCCACGGTCGTTGGGCGGGCACCCACTCGCCGAGCGGCGGTGGAAGATGCTATTCCTGCGGTGCGCATGAGCCTTTAACTGCCGGCGCGCTTTTCCTTGACCATGAGCTTGCCGCACCCGACGGGCGCCGTCCGCCCATCCGCGTCGAATCGACGCCGCATCGCGGCGGCGCTGCTCGCGATGGCTCTTGGCGCCCTCGGTGCCGAAACGCCCAACGCGGCGGATGCTCAGGCCGTTTCGGGCCGCGTACGGGCGCGCTTCGACCGGGCCGGCGCCGCCCTCGCCCGCGCCAGGCGCGCCCGCGGCAACGCCCGCCGCCGGCTGCTCGAGTCGGCCTACGAAGACTACCGCGTCGTGCTCGACGAAGTGCGAAGCAAGAACGCCCTCTACAACGCCGCCGTCGTCGCCAACTTGCTCGCCCGCTACGACGAAGCCTTTGCGTTCGTTCAGGAGTACATGGGCGTTGAAGGCCTCAGCGACGCAGAGCGTTCCGACGGCCAGACTCTGCTCGATGGCCTGCAACCGAACGTTGCCATCATCGACGTGCAGTCGTCGCCCGAAGGGGCCGCCGTGTACGTCGATCGCCTCGACCTCGCGCCCGTCGGCACCACCCCGCTTCAGGTGGCCGTGCCCGCGGGCGAACACCGCGTGTTCGTTCGCCTTGAGCACTACGGGGACGTGGAAGAACGCGTCACTGCAAACCTGGGCGAGCAAAGCCAAGTGAACGCACGCCTCGAGCCCCTCGCCGTGGACGTCCGTTTTGACGTTGCCGGTCCTCCGGGCACACGCCTCTTCGTCGACGGTGAGGTGAACGCCGCAATGCGCATCGCGCTCGCCCCCGGCGCCCACGTAGCGCGCGTTGAGAGCCCAGGCCGGGAGCCCGTCGAGCAGCGTTTCACCGTTGCACCCGGTACGCCCCTGCGCCTGCGCCTCAGCGCCGCGTCGGCCGCCCTCCCAGCCCAGCTTTCGCTACGCGCGAACACCCCCGCAAGCTTCTACGTCGACGGCGTGCTCGTCGGCGAGGGTGAAACCGTGGAGCAAAGCGTTCCTCCGGGCGAACGCCGCGTTCGCGTGGTCGCACCGGGCGCAGCGTCCGTCGAGCAAACGCTTTCCGTGGGGCCGGGCTCGCGCTTTGAGCTGAGCGCCGAACTCACCGCTGGCGAGCGTCGCTACGGCCCTTGGCCCCATATCCTCGCCGCCGGCACGGGCGCCGCCGCCGTGAGCTTCGGCGCCCTCGCCCTTGTCGCGCGCAACGAGCTAAACGACGGCAACGAGCGCTGCACCGGCGGCGCGACCGATGCGAGCTGCGCAGCGCGGCGGGACGACCTCGACCGCGCCAACCGCCGCGCCGACATCGCCCTTGGAGTCACCGGTGCGCTCGCGATCACCACATTGATTCTCTACCTGACGCGCGGACGCGCCGGGCGTTCGACGATACAGGTGGAGGCCTTCGGATCTGCAAGCTCCGCCCGCGTTGGGGTCTCGGGGGCCCTATGATGCGCGCGCTCCTCCTACTCTTGCTCGCCACGCTCGGCTCGGCCTGTTCAATCCTCAACACCCCAAGCGAGCCCTGGGTGCGCGATGCGGACGTCGACATGGCCGACGGCGGCGACGCGGACACGGGCGACATGGACATGGGCGTGGACGCCGACATGGCGGACGCACTGGACATGGCCGACATGATGGACATGGCCGACATGATGGACGGCGCACCGGCCGTAGAACTGTGCAACAACGGCGTCGACGACAACGGCGACGATCTCGTCGACTGCCGCGATCCAGACTGCAGCAGTTCGGTCACCTGCTGTGATGCCACGGGCGAAGCGACGGTGGAGAACTTTGATCCAAGCGAGACGCTCTCGTTCATGGTCAACGACGCGCCGCGCGCCGTCGACTGCACGCCGCTCAGCTGCGAAGACGAAAGCTGCGAGCAAGACTGCATCGCCTTCGACGGCGCCGGCGGGCCGCACAGCCTCGTGCGAAGGCTCTGCTGGCCCCTCGCGCAGGGGGCGCGTTTTGAGTTCTTCCTGCAGTCCGAAGACGTCGACGCTGAGAACGACTACGCCGCGCTCGTCCTGAGCACGAGGGACTCGCCCCCGAGTTCGCGACGGCTCGTCGCCGAACTCGCGATCTCGCTCTATGGCGACGGTCGCCTGGTCGTGTCCCGCGGCAGCGAAGAACTCCAAGAGATAGGCACGGCAGCGCTCGCGGAGGTCGCCGTTGAGCTTCGCCTAGCGCCCGCCGTCGACGAGCGCGGCGAACAACGCTTAAACGCCACCGTGCTCTACGACGACGGCGCGGGACAGCGAACGCTCGTCGAAGATCTTCCGACGATCTTTCTCGACGAGCTGTTGACGGACTGCCTCGGCGCCGGCCAGGGCAGGCCCGGCCTTCACCACGGGCTCGAAGGCGTCGGGCGCGTTCGGGCGCGCTGGGATGTGCGTGCCCGCGCCCTTGCCTGCACCAACCCCTCGGTGTTTGAGGAACCCCCGGACGATCCCGTCTCGGCGAACGGCGCCGGCGGAACGGAATCGCTCGCATGGAACGCGAGCTTCAGCGAGGGCGGCATCATCGATCCGGAGCTCGTCTTCGACGGCGCGACCCCGGAGGATTCCGCGTGGTCCATCTTTGGGTCGGCCTCCGCCGTCGAACGCGAACAGGAGTGGATCCGACCGAACTTCCCGTGGAACATCGCGGCCTCCCGTTCGCCCAGCGATTGGCGTCTTTGGCAAGCGCAACCCCGCGACACGCCCCTTATCTCCGCGGTCGTTCCATCTTGGGAGCCCTCCGCCGTGGAGCTGGACGACGAACGCTTCCGCCTGGTGTTTCGGCAGGCAGATGGTCTCTACGAAACCAACTATGTCCTTGCGGAGCAACGTGTAGAGAGCATCACCCGCTTGTTCTCGGCGTCCGACGAGGGCTGCGACGCGGTCCGCCAACCTTCCGTTCACGTGGAGACCGGCCTTCAAACGGTCTTCTACCTCTGCGACGAGGGCGCCGGCAGCTCGCTTCGCATGTTTGCCAGAACGGGCATCGATAGCGGTCATTTGACATTGCTCTCGACCGGTGACCTAGCGAGCGTCGCGCCCGTTGCCGTGCTCGATGAGGATGCGCTCATCGACGTGGTCGATGGCGGCACGCGACGCGCCGTGCGTTTATGGCTTCTCGTCGAGGGTCGGGGAGGCGAACGCTCTCTGGTGCTTTTCTCGGGCGAGTACGCCATCGCCGGCGGCGCCCCCACGCTCGGCGAGGTTCGCAACCTGGAGCTTGTGCCCTATCCGATCGCGCCGCTTGCCTTCGACTCGGACCTGGTCGGCACGGACGCACGCCTCGAAGGCTTTAGCGTCGCCGAAGCGGGCTCGCCCCAGCGCCTTCGCTTCTTGTTCGGCGTGGCAAGGCTGCTCACCCCCGGCGGCCGGCGCTATGAGTACGTGCCGATGGATCAACTCTGGGGCCAGCTCTAAGCCGGCTTTGGTCGTCCACGGTCTTCCCTTCGGCTCTATGTGGATTCCTGCCGCTCGCGGACGCAGAGTCGCACGCAACGTGAACGCAATGTCGGGCGATGTGAGTTTGGCGAAACGCGCGACTTTGGGTCTGTAAACTCGGCCAGCCTCCTCCGAGCCACTCAAAAGCGATGCCAGGGCGCCGCCGTTGGTGGAGCGAAGGAGACTGGCGGCGCAGCTCGCAACGGGCGACGATGCACCGATGGTTCGCGCGCTCCTGCTTCTGTGTCTCTTTCTCCTCGCCTCCTGCGGCGACGACGCGACCGGCGGCACACCCGACGGGAGCGGCGGCGACGCAAGTGCCTCCCTCGACCCGCTTCGCGACGACTGCGAAGCCCTCGTACCCGAGTTCTGCGCCCTGCCCTTTCCCAGCGACTACTGGCTTCGCGACGACGCGCGCTCCTCGACGGGCCATCGGGTCGCCCTGGGCGCCACGACCCTTTCGCGGGGCGCGTCCGAAACGTTCCTCGCGCCGGAACCGCTCAACGCGCGGGACGGCTGGTCGATCAACGCCAACCTGATCGCCTACCTTCCCGGTGCGACGTCGGTGGATATGGCGAGCCCGCGAACGATCGAGCGTTCGCTCGAGGCCGGTTCGCTTACCGTGCTGCTCGACACGGAAACGGGCGAGCGCGTCGCCCACTGGGCCGAGATCGATCGTAGCTTTGAAGAGGCGGGCGAGCGCGTAATCCTGATTCGCGCCGCGGCGCCCCTCGAACACGGACGACGCTACGTGGTGGGCATTCGGGGCGTGCAAAACGAAGCGGGCGCCGTCATACCCGCGCCGGCCACCTTCGCCGCGCTTCGCGACGGGACGCCGTCGAACGTCCCGTCGGTCGAAGGGCGACGTGAAGCGTTTGCGGACGTGCTGACCAGCCTTTCGAACGCGGGCGTGGACCCGTTGGAACTTCAACTCGCGTGGGACTTCACCACCGGCAGCCTCGAGGGCGACACGGGCGACATGGTCGCCGTACGCGACCTGGCCCTTGCTGCCGTTGGGCCCGAAGGCCCGGCCTTTGAAATCACCTCCGTCGTCGAGCCAAGCGTGGAGGAGGACCCCAACATTGCGCGCCGCATCACCGGTCTGATGACCGTGCCGCTCTACCTCGATCAGCCCGATGCCGGCGCGCGACTCGTGCGCGACGCCGAGGGTCGGCCCATGCAAAACGGCACCGCCGCCTA
>JBCCRV010000059.1:0-18073 GCA_039201085.1 Myxococcota bacterium
CGAAGACAATCGAGCGACCATCGAAGGCCGCCTCGGTGCGCCCATCGACGTACACCGCATCGCGGTCGCGGACGCTTCAAAAGAGCGCGATCCGATCGTTCCCCGCCACAAGCTCACGGCGGACCCGATGGAAGTCGTCGAAGATGCCGACGTCGACATCGTCGTTGAAGTCATGGGGGGTACGAACGTCGCGTCGAGCGTTCTCGAGCGCGCCCTCGACCGCGCCAAACACGTCGTCACGGCCAACAAGGCGCTGATCGCCGAACAGGGCGACCGGCTGCTCGCCCTCGCCGAATCGAAAATGGTCGACCTCTACTTCGAGGCGGCCGTGGCCGGGGGCATTCCAATTATTCGCGTCCTGCGCGAAGGCCTTGCGTCCGACCGTATCCTCGCGTTGCGCGGCATCGTGAACGGCACGAGCAACTACATCCTTTCACAGATGACCCAGGAGGGGCTCGAGTTCACCGACGCGCTCCGCGGCGCCCAGGAAGCCGGCTACGCGGAAGCCGACCCCACGCTGGACGTGGGCGGCGGCGATGCGGCGCACAAGCTGGCGATCCTCGCAACGCTCGCCTACGGCGCTCGCATTCACCCGGACCAAATCCTCGTCGAGGGCATCGACCGCGTCTCGGCCCAGGACATCGCCTTCGCGTCGCGCTTTGGGTTCATCATCAAGCCCCTCGCCATTGGGAGGCCGACGGCTTCGGGCCTCGATCTGCGCGTGCATCCGGCACTGGTCCGCAAGGGCTCGGTGCTAGGCAGCATTCATGGCGCCCTCAACGCGGTCTACGTTGAAGGCGCGATGGTCGGCCCGTGCCTGCTCAGTGGCCCCGGTGCAGGCGCCCTTCCCACGGCGATGAGCGTGGTCAGCGATATCGTCGACGTGGGCCGAAACATGCTCGCCCGCGCCCATGGACGCGTGCCTTCGCGCGCCGTCGATGGCGCCAACCTCGCGGAAACGCCGATCGCCGACGTCCGCGAACACCGAAGTCGCTTCTACATTCGTCTCGCCGTGCAGGATGAAACGGGCGTGCTGGGTCGGGTTGCCAGCGTGCTCGGCGGCTTCGGCGTGAGCATCGAGCAGATGGTCCAAGAGGGCGACCGCGGCGACGACGCGACGCTCATCATTCTCACGCACGAAGCGCGGGAGGGCGACCTACGCGAAGCCCTGGACGAGGTCGCGCGCCTGAGCGCCGTCGGCGCCGCGCAAGCCCTTCGCATCGAAGAATGATCGCCGCCCTCGCCCAGGTCGGCGCTGCGGTGCTGCTCTTCGCCGCGTGGCTCTTCGTGCACCTGCGGCTCCTCGCCTTGGTGCTGATGGGCGACGGCCAACGGTCCATGAAGCTCGCCGCGCTGCTCCCGCCGGTGCTGCCCTGGGCGGCCTGGAAGGTCGGCAAGCGGAAGTCCGTGATCGGCTGGGCGCTGCTCGGCGGGCTCTATGCCGTTGCGCTGCTCGCCGCCTGAGTACGCTAGCGGGTTGGTAAACTCCGGGGCGCGCTTTGCGCAACGCTCACGCCGCCACTCGTCTAATTTATGCCACGTAGGTCTATACGCGGACGTTCATCGGACAGCACTGCCGCCGCAAACGGCCCACAGCGGGTTTTTTCACCAACCTGCGAACGCAACGGCGCCCCGGACGTGGCGTCCGGGGCGCTGCCTTAGCCACTTCGGGCCGGCGTCTAGGAGACGACGAAATCGCCGTTCATCGCTGAATAGTGGCCGGGGAACGTGCACAGGTACTTGTAGGTGCCCGCGGCCGGTGCAGTGAAGGTGACCGAGTCCTGCTCGCCGCCGCCCACGATCTGCGTGTGCGCGATGACGTCGGATGCGCGGTCCGCCGGCACGTAGTTCGTTTCCGTCGCAGACATGGCGGCCGTCGCGAAGGCGGCCATGTCGACGCCTTGGGCGAGCAGCACGAAGTTGTGGCCCATGGCGTTGGCATCCATGCTTCCCGTGTGGTTCACGGTCACCGTGACCTGGGCACCGGCACCGGCGGCAAGCTGGTTTTGATCGTAGCCCAGCGCGTCGCCGACGGTGAGCATGATGCTCACTGGCGCCGCGTTTCCGCCGCCGCCGCCGCCGCCGCCGCCGCCGCCGCTCTCTTCCTCCTCGCCGCCGCATCCCCCAAGGATCGAGCCGGCAAGCGGGGCGGCTGCAAGGGCTAGGGTAAATTGTCGTCGCGTCGTGTGTTTGGTCATCGTGTGGTTTCCTCCTGTGGGGTGCGAATCGTTTGGTCGATCGCACCGTCGTCGTCGTCGTCGCGGCGGTCCTCGATCACGCCCGTGGCGCGCTCGAAGTGAATGAAGCGGTCAAACACGCCATCGTGATTTCGGTCGACGGCGACCGCAACTGGCACGCGTTCGTCGTCGATGGCAACGACTCGGTCGATGGCCCCATCGCCGTTGTCGTCGCTGTGGTATGCGGACGCGGTCCAGTAGCCCGACTCGGAGCTCAAACCCGCGCTCGTTGAGAGGCCGACCCCCAAGCCGAGCACGGAAGCGAACACTGGGACGACAAAACGGGGGCGGGAGGGCGTCGCCGTCTTTGCGGGCTCGCGCACATCCACGAGCTCGCCGCAGAGTCCACGTGCCAGATCACGATCGTCCGGTGGGGTGAAGAGCACCCACCGACCATCGACCTTTTCCGTGCGCGCGTTCACGCCGTACTGGCCCAGCTCTTTCTCCGCATCTTCGGCGTCCGCGAGGCTCGTCTTGGATGCCGCCACAACCCAGCGAACAGGCTTCTTTCGATTCCACATGAAAAAGACATTCACTTTCACCTTCACTAAGATCCATGTGTTTCCTCACAATGAGCGTGCTTCATCGCTCTGATATCCCGACAAAAGCGCCGATACGGCGCTGGCAGCTCGCGGAGCGGCATGCGAAGCCAACTCCATGGAACCGAGGTACCCCTACGTGCACGTTCAAACCACCGCGGACGAAGCCGAAGCCCTCTCGGACCGCCTGTGGGCCCTCGGTGCCCAAGGCATCGAAGAGCGCGATGGCACGACGATGGAATCGGCCCTGGGTGTGTTGCTCATCGCATCGTTCCCTGACGAAGAGAGCGCCGAAGCCGCCAAGGCCGACGTCGGCGGGGAGATTCACCACGTCATAGGCGACGCGTGGCGTGACGGCTGGCGGGACTTCTTCCACGTCACCCAGCTCACGCCCCGACTCACCGTGCGCCCGTCTTGGGAAAAGTTGCCGAAGGACCTTCCCGAGGACCACCGGGTGCTGACAATCGATCCGGGAAACGCGTTCGGGAGCGGACTTCATGAAACGACGCGGCTTGTGCTGCGGACCCTCGACGCTCGCCTGAAACCCGGCGACGCCGTGCTGGACGTGGGCTGCGGAAGCGGCATCCTTGCCGTCGCCGCGGTGCTCCTTGGCGCCAGTCGCGGCGTGTGCACGGACATCGATCCCATCGCCCTGGAAACGACGCGCGAGAACGCCAAAATCAACGGAGTGGATTCGCGCATCGAAACGCCCGGCACGCAGCTCGAAGACGCCGCCGGCACCTTTCCCGTGGTGCTCGCGAACATTCAAGCGCACGTGCTGATGCCCATGGCCGAAGCGCTCATCGCCAAAGTGGACGCGGGCGGCCTCCTCGTCCTTAGCGGCGTCCTGGGCGAGCAATGCGACGACGTCGTCATGGCCTACGGCGCGATGGCGCTTGAAACGGTCGAGAGCGAAGGCGAGTGGCGTGCGATTGTGCTTCGAGCGCCATGAGGCGCTTTCACTGCGAAGGCCTCGCACAGGCCAAGGACGGCGATCACCTGACCCTGAGCGATGAAACGCGTCGCCACGTACGTGTGCTTCGCCTCGAGGCAGGCGCTGAAGTACTGCTTTTCGACGGCGAGGGACATCTCGCACACGCGGCGCTCACGGACGAGGGGGTAAAGGTCGCAACGATCACATCGGTCCCGCCGGTCCGACCGGCCCTTCACCTGATCCTTGGCATGCCGAAGCGAACAAAGGTTGACGGCATCGTGCGCATGGCGACGGAAATCGGTGCGGCCTCCGTCCGAATGGTGCGGGTCGCACGCTCCGTCGCGGCGGCGGAAGAAAAGAAACGCGCGCGCCTCGCGCGAGTCGTTCGGGAAGCGTGCCGCCAAAGCGAACGCCTTCACGGCATGCAGCTTCACTTTCATAGCGTCCTCAAGGAAGCGATCGATGCGCTTCCGAACGAATGCTCGCGCTACGTCGCGTGGGCCCGCAGCCACGAGCGCGTGGTGCCAACGGGCGACGAACGCTGCATCGCCGTCGGTCCCGAAGGTGGCTTCACAGACGGGGAGCTGGCTCGGCTGCAAGAGGCCGGCTTCAAGCACCTCTCGCTCAGCGCGACGATCCTTCGAACGGAGACCGCCGCGATCGTGGCGCTCGCCCGGCTCGCACTCTGAGCTTGTGCACGGGTGCCACGACCGTGGCGCTCGCCCGGCTCGCAATCTGAGCTTGTGCACGGGTGCCACGACCGCGATAGTGGCGTCATGGCGTGGACGCCACGCACTGGCTTGGAGGTCACGTTGTTCTTCGTCGCGGGCTGCGGTTTCGTCGGCATCGAAGCACCCGATGGGGCCGTGGGTCGCGACGCTGAAGCCGACGCGATCGTCGAGGCCGGCTCGGACGCGGGAAGCGACGCCGCGGACGTCCGTGAACTTCGAGCCCCGGATGCCTTCGCCGATGCTCCGGAAGACGGCGACGACGGATCGTTGCCCGACGGTGCTGCGCCGGACGGCTTTGCGCCCGATGGCGCCAGCGACACGGGTACGGACGCGCTGCTGGACCTCGGCGTCGACGTCGGAGCGCCCGAACCCGTTGGCGACTGGCTCTCATACCGCGTCGGACGGCAGTTTTCGCTTCGCGACGCCGTGCACGCCTTCGATCGCGGTGAACCACTCGACCTCGCCGTCGCATGTGGGGACGCGGACGGGGACTTCATCTACGCGCGCTTTCAGGAAGGCGAGCTCCCCAACGTCGTGGTGGTGGAGGGTGACGAGGGATGCGCGTCCACCGCGATTCTTCAGGAGGGCAGCGCATCGCGACCCACGGACCTCCAGGTGATGGCCGCCGGCGGAAGGATCGTGATGCTGGACGACGGCGCCGCCTTTCGCGCTTTTGCCTTTGCCGAGAACGTTCGCTTCGACGCGATCAGCGTGATCGAACGCGAACCCGTCGCCGCGGGCATCGTTCCTGGCCGGGACGAAGTGTTCTATGCGTTGCTTGGGGACTTCATCGGAGGCACAGCCTTCGTGCAGCTCGTTCGTGTTGCACTCCCGGCCACGCCCAGCCGGGTGCTGGCCGTGTGGAACACGAACGACGCCCTGCCGCTAAACATGCTGTGGCTCGACGATGCCGGCACCCTTCACCACGTCGGCGTGAACGTGGCCACGCCCGACGTGAGTCAGGCCGTCGTCTACCTCGGGATTGCCGACCCGCAGCACGCCGAGCACGTTCCAGGGACGGGACGCAACGAGGCCATCGTATCCACGTCCCAAGAGGTCTTTACCGTTCAAGGGCTGACGGGCGCCGTTCCCCGACCGATGCGCACCGAGACGTTCGCCGGCGCACCGCTGATCGATGCGCGCCTGGGCACGCTCATTCTCAACGCCTCAGACGCCCCCACGGCGTACACGGAAGGCCTTCGTTGGGGACGCTACGGCAACTGGACCGAAGCGCGTGCCCTGCGTTCCGCGGTCATGCTCGCGCGGCTCGAAGCGGGCACTACGGTTGTCGCGCGTCCGCGAAACGGCCGCAACGTGTGCGATGGCGTGAGCTTTGTGGGTCCGTCCATCGAAGACGCGAGCGGAACGCCGATAAGCTCAAACGAGCCGGCCTCGATCGCCTCCTCCGAAATCGTCACGCCCGCGGAGCGCAGCACGACGCCCGTGCCCGCCACAGGCCTGGAGGAATGCGGGAGCTAACGCTCAGGCGACACGAATCACCACTTTGCCGAAGTGGGCACCGCGCGCGAGGTAGGCGAAGGCATCGGGCGCCTCCTCAAAGTCGAACACGCGGTCCACAACGGGCCGAAGATCGAACGACGCAATGGCGCGGTTCATCGCCTCAAAGTCCGCCCGCGCCCCGACGAGGATGCCCTGCACGCGTACGGCGTTCATCATCACCTTCGTCAGGGCGAGCTCCGCTTTAGCGCCGCTCAGCACCCCGATGAGCGCGATCTCGCCGCCCGGATTCACGGCCCGAAGGGACTGCTGCAGCGTGCCCGCGCCTCCGACTTCGACGACCCGATCGGCGCCGCCCGTCTTGGCGACCCGCTTTCCCCAGTCGGAGACCTCGGCGTAGTTGTAGAGCTCCGCAGCGCCGAGTTCGCGCAGGCGTTCCAGCTTGGCGTCGCTGCTCGATGTCGCGATCACTTGAGCGCCCATGCGCGATGCAAACTGCACGGCGAAGGTCGATACGCCACCGCTTCCCTGCGTCAGCACCCGGTAGCCGGGACGCACATCGCGAAGGGCCGTCCACGCGGTCACGGCGGCACACGGAAGGGTCGACGCCTCCTCGTAGCTGAGGTGCTCGGGCACCTTCACGAAGCCCGTCTCATCGCCCACGACGGTCGTGCGAAGCATGCCGTCGATCGGGCCGCCGCGCGTCTGACGGATCATGTCCCGCGTCGGCCGGCCTCCGAGCCAAAGGGGGGCGAAGGCGCCGGCCACGCGATCGCCCACTTCGAGGCGCGTCACGTCCTCGCCCACTTCGACCACTTCCCCGGCGCCGTCCGAAAGGGGCACCAAGGGTAGAACCATGCGCGGGTCATAGTGGCCGCGAACCATCAGCAGATCGCGGTAGTTGAGCGAACACGCATGCACGCGAACGCGTACTTCACCGCGCCGGGGTTCGGCGGGCTCGTGGTCCACGAGCTTCAGATGCTCAAAGCCGAACTGATCGAACTGGTACGCGCGCATCGGTCAACCCTGACCAAATCGGTAGAAGAGCACGATGGCGATGGCCACAACGAGCAGGATCGTCCAGATGTAGTCGCCGGGCCCTTTGGACTTCTTGGTTTCGGCACCGACGGCGCGGCGGAAGCCGCCGACCATGCTTCGCATCACGCCACCGCCGCTGCCGCTGTAGTCGCTCGAACCTTCTTCGACCGATTCGCGAGCTTCACGGGAGCGGTACTTCTTTTCGCGCTTCTTCTTCGCCTTCGATTTCGGCTGTCGCTTGGCCATGGGCAGACGCTAGCACTAGCCTCCTTCGCTCACCAAAGGACACCTACGTAAAGACGGGGACGTCCGAGTAAGGGTGCTCCAGGCTTCGAAGGAGGCTTGGGGGGTCCGACGGACTCGGGGGTCGTGGCACGCTCTCTCATGAAGCAACTCACTTGCGGCCACGAAGCACGTGCGGCCCTGCGCTTCCGCAGTGGAAGGGCGCTACTCCGCACTGGGAGTGCTTACGCACGTTCCTGAGCGCCGGGCGTCGGCACGGGTTGGTCGGATCTCCGCGTGGTTGGGGCAGTCGTACTACTCAAGGCGGGCGGCGCGGTGGCGGAGCCAGTGGTCGGCCAGGGTGATTGCGATCATCGCTTCGCCCATCGGAACGAAGCGCGGGAGGAGGCAAGGATCGTGGCGCCCTTTGGTGGCGACGGTCGTTTCTTCGCCTTCACTGGTCACCGTGGGCTGCTCCTGGGGCAAGCTCGAGGTGGGCTTCACGACGGCGCGCAGCACGATGGGCATGCCCGTGGAAATGCCGCCGAGCATGCCGCCGTGGCGGTTCGTTCGGGTGACGACGCGTTCGCCGTCCATCGCAAAATGATCGTTGTGCTCGCTTCCGCGCATCGTCGCTGCGGCAAAACCCGAGCCGAACTCCACGCCCATAACGGCGGGCAAGCTAAGGATGGCTTTTCCGAGATCGGCGCGCAGCTTGTCGAACACCGGCTCACCGAGGCCCGGCGGCAGGCCAAGCACGCGAAACTCCGCGGCGCCGCCAATCGAGTCACGGCTCTTTCGCACCGCCTTGATGAGCGCGATCATGCGCGCCGCCGCGTCGTGGTCCGGGCAGCGCACGATGTTTGGGCTGCCGTCGCTCAGGCGCTCGACCTGTTCAAAGTCGACGCTTCGCAGCTCCTTCGCGATCACGTCACCCACCTGGCGAACGAAGCCGAGCAAGGAGACGCCGGCGTGGGCAAGCAGCTTCTTCGCAATGGCGCCGGCAACGACACGGCTCACCGTTTCGCGGGCCGAACTTCGTCCGCCGCCGCGGTAGTCGCGCGCGCCGTACTTTGCGTCAAAGGTGTAGTCCGCGTGGCCCGGCCGGTAGGTGTTTGCCAAGTTGGCGTAGTCGCGACCACGCTGATCCTTGTTTCGAACGATCACCGCGATGGGTGTGCCCGTTGTGCGGCCATCAAAAACGCCCGACAGAATCTCCGGCGCGTCCGCTTCCTTGCGCTGCGTCACGATGGCCGACTGCCCGGGCCGACGACGCGCCAGATCGGGGAGCAGATCTTCCTCACAAAGCTCAAGCCCCGCAGGGCAGCCATCGACGATGACCACATTGGCCGGTCCGTGGCTCTCGCCCGCGGTGGTCACGCGAAAGAGCGTGCCGAAGCTGCTACCCATGCGGCCGCCTCTAGAACTTCACGCGGTGAAGCACGTGGCCCACGAAGAAGGGCCCCATCTTTTCGATCCACTGGGAGGTCTGCACGGTCTTGCGCATCGACGCGACAACGTGGCTAAGGGGATGCAAATCCTTGCCGACGAGCCCAATGGTGAAGTCGTTGTCGTTTCGGTCGATGCCGTGGCTCGCCAAGCGCACGTCGTTCGCGAGCGACTGGGCGCCGTAGGCGCGCCCAATGATCGAGTGCTCGTGAAGGATCGACATGCGCTCTTCCTTCGGAAGCGTTTCGAACTCGCCCCTGCGTCGAAGCGGGTACCAAACAGCCCAGTCCAATCCTTCCTGGGTGGCGTTATCGATGGGCCGCTGGAGGATCCAATGCTCCAGGTTCTGCTCATGACCAAGCGCATACGTGCGCCCGAGCATCGAGAGCTCCGGCCGAAGCACGAGGGCGCTGAGCGGCTCGTCCGCAAAAAGCGGACGCACCCTGGTCACAAAGTCGCCCGGCTTTTCGGACCAGTTCAGCATGCCAATGCCGCGCGGGTCGTGCGCGTCCGCGTAGACCACGCCGCCGACCTCCGCCTTGCGCAGCGAATCGGCGAGCGCGTCCGCAAACTTGCCCGCGTTCCGCCCTTCCGGCGCCGTAAACACCTGAAGCTGCATAAAGAGACGGCGGTCCATCGCCTGCTCCACGTCGCCACGGGTGGCGCCGCGTTCCATCACATCGATCGTCGGAAGTTGCGGTCGGCTCATGGACGCGTTCTAGCGCGAAACACCTCGGCGGCCTAGCGACCGCACGCAACAGTCGATTTTTGGTTGACTTTTGACAAACCCTGTATACGCACCTACAGCTCGCAAAAATGACCGCAAAGACTACTGTAGTTCTTCTTGTGTGGGCAGCCGGCCACCCCATTTCCGCGAACGCTCAGAGTGAGCAGCCCGGGAGCGGCGAATCGTCCGCGCCCAGTGCCCGGGAAGTGGGCGATGCGATGCCGCCATCGACCGCCGTGCCTCCCGAGCGCCCCGAGGCGCGCGACGAGATGCCGCCGTCGACCGTGCCTCCCGAAAGCCGTGAGGCGCACCGTACGGAACGGGCGCCGAGAGCCGTTCAACAGCAGGAACGCGTGTTGGAAAACGGCCTTCGCGTGGTGCTTCGGCACGATCCAGCCGCGTCCGACGCCGCACTCTGCGTGGCCTACCGCGTGGGCTCCGCCGACGATCCGCCGAACCGTCGGGGCCTCGCGCACTTCACCGAACATCTGATGTTTGCACCGTCCGCGTCTGCACCGAACGGTGCAGGCGCATTCTACGAAAGTGCCGGCGCCACCTACGTCAACGCCGCGACCACCGACATTGCAACGCGGTACTGCGCGGCCTTTCCCCAGGAGAGCCTACGCGCCGCGCTGTTTGTCGAAAGCGACCGAATGGCGTTTCGTCTTTCCGAGCTGAACGAAGCACAGATTCAAAACGAGCGACCGATCCTGCTCAACGAAGCCCTGCAGCGCGGCGAGCTTGCAACGCGGCGAGACTCCTTCGACTGGCAGGAGCTCTTTTCCGAGCTTCCGCGGGCCGCCGCGTACGACGAGGACGGAGAAGACATCGACGACATTACGCTCTCGGACGTTCAGGCGTTCTTTCGGACCTACTACGGGCCTGCCAACGCTTCCCTCGCCCTCGTAACCTCCCGAACGCCTGACGAGGTGTGGCCGGAAATCGAGCGGTGCTTTGCCCATGTCGAGGGCGCTCCCGCCCCACCGCGTCGCCCGTCGCCCCCGGTGACGCTTCCGGGAGAGGTCGAACTCACATTCTTATCGACGCTCAACAGCACCCGGCTCGCCATAACCTGGGCCGTTCCACCGACAGGAGCGCCGCTCGGCGCGGAGCTCGATCTGGCTGCGTCACACCTGCGGCGACGATTGGTGCGGTGGGCCGAGGGCCAGCCTTTGGTTCGCAGCGTGGCCGCGGCCTACGTTCGCGACCCAGAACAGGGCGCGTTCCGCATCGTCATCGCCGGCGATGGCGACGCAGACCTCAACGCTGCGGAGCGACTCCTCTCGCTCGAGCTTTCGGCCCTTCACCGTCGACCGCTTCGGTCCGAGGACTTTCAAGCCGCGCGCCGAAGCGCGATCCTCAGAGCCATCACGAGCCCACTCGGGTGGGCGGTGCATCTCGCGATGGCAAACCTGTACGACCGCCCTCGCGAAACCGATTCTCGTGCGTACTACCGCGCCGCCACCCCTGAAAGCCTGCATCGTGCCGTTGGACGCCTGCTTCCGATGGGACGTCGCATCATCTTCCGAGCGCTTCCGGACACCGGGCCCGACCCCTCGTCCAGCGGCGATCTCTCAAGACGGATTCGCTACGAATGAACTCGTCCGCCATGGGTCTACGCCGAGCCCAGCGAAATCGCCGCGCTCAACCACGGGTCGAGTCCTCCGAGCGCCTTCCGCACGGCTGCGCGCTCCTTCTGCTGGCCACCCTTGCCGCGTGCGCCGGCGCTCCGGCGCCCATTCCCAGGGGGGAGCTCGTGCCCACGCCGACGGAACGTCGGCTTGAAGCACCTCCAAGCGTCACGGTCGCACCTCCCGAATGGCCCCGCGTTCTCGAGCGGCGACGGGACAATGCGCGCATGTGGTACGTGCGAACGTCGGCGGAGACCGTGTCGCTGCAAGTCCAGTCGCGCCGGGGCAACGACGGGGCCTATCCCCTTGGACTTGTCGAGTTCACCACCCAACTCGCATCGATTCGCCTGCGCCACCGGCTGCCCGGCGCTCGGGTGAGTTCCGGCGTTTCAGCAGAGGGCGCCTTCGTGCGACTGGAGGTGCCCGCCGATGAGCTCGCCGAAGCCGTCGCAGCGCTCCAGCACGTGCTTCATCATCCCGCCGACATCAGCGACGTGCGGCAACTCCGCAACGTCTGGATCGCAAACCTTCGACGGGCGGAAGCGTTTTCCGAAGCGCGACGAACGGCCCGCTACGAATTCGGCGGCTACCGCGCCCGCCTAGGGCAAGGGCTGCCGGGTTTGTCCCGCGTGTACCAGACCTTCACGCCGGAGCTCGTGCACGGCTGCTGGCAAGAGCGCTTCGACGCGCAAGACCGCCTGCTCATCGTCGCGGGCGGCTTCGACGACGCGGCCCTTCGCGCCGCCTTCGACGCGCGCTTCAGTTCGCAGACCGGCAGCACTCCAAGGCGGCCCGCGGAAACGCGTGCACCGACGATGCCGCCGCACGCCGTGGTCAGTCAGCACGCGCCAAGTCCCCAGGCGTACGTGACCTTTGCGCGCATCGCGCCGTCCCTTGGCTCCCCGGACCGGCGGACGTATGAGATGCTCGTCGCACTCTTGGGCGGCAGCTTCTCAGGTCAGCTCAACACGCTGCGCTCCACGCACGGATACACCTACGGCGTATCGACGGACATCGCGCCGATGCGCGGCTACGAAATGCTCTTTATCGAGATGGCCTTCGAACCGGAGCGAATCCGTCCAGCGATTCAAGCGCTCTTCGAACAGCTACGGGTCTTCCTCGCAAGTCCGATTTCGGAAGCCAAGCTCAATACGCTGCGCAATCGCATTTGGGCCGCGGAGCGCCAAGCACTTGGCAGCGTTCAAGGGATCGCCGCCCTCCTGGGCCGCGCGTTTTCCCTGCGGCTCACGCCGCGTCAAATGGCCGAGCGCAGCCTTTCGATTGCCAACATCACGCCTAGCGACCTCGCTGCCGTCGCCCAGCGCCACTTCACATCGTCGAAAGCCCTCCTATTGGTGAGCGGCGACTTCGGCGAAATCGCAGGCTTCACCGTCACCCGCAACGCGTCGGGCTTTCACCTGCAAGAGGACGACTGAGCCATCGAAGCGGCGGCGCATCGAGTGCACACCTCGAATCGCGGCCGGTCATCTATCTATGTAGACCGGTTCGACCTTTATTTGATTGCCTCCGGTTCGTCGGTCGGGTCGAGATCAAGGCGCGAGGACGAAGGACGGCAAGCGCCTTTCAAGGACGAGAGAGCGCAGAGGTCGGCGCAAGCGGTGGGTCCGAGGCGATCAAATGAAGGTCGAACCGGTCGAGCCCTAGCGCAGGTCTTCGTCGTGCGGCTGGTTGAGCGGGTGCTGGTAGCCCACCCAGTTGATCGGGTCGACGGTCGAGGGATCGACGTCACCGTCGACGATTCGCACTTCGTCCACGTAGACGGCGGCGTCGGCCTGCATCGGCGTGCCGTAACAGTCGAAGTTGATCGTTTCGTAGCCGTCCGCGGGATTCTCGTAGACGTAGCCGATCGGACGGTCGTCGACGCGAAAGTGCATTTGCAGCGGCTCGTCGCCCACGGCGGACCAGACTTCGAGCAGGCCATTGTCGCCCGAGTCGAAGTTCGCGAAACGGGTCTTCCACACCCAGCGCACCCACTGGCCGGCGCGCACGCCGCCTTCGATGCGTTCGAAGGTGTTGAGTCGTTCGCCGCCCGGGCGGTTGTCACGAATGGCCACCGTGAGGTCATCGTTGCTCGCGCGAAGGAGCGACACGGCCGGGTTGTTCGTGATGCCGTAGCCGGCCTTTGCCGGGTTCGAGTTATGGTACTGGTGGTAGAGCTGGAAGCCGCCGCCGGCATAGGTCGCGTGCTCGATGCGCATCGCAAAGCCAACGACGTGCGTTTCACCCTGGCGAAAGCGCCGGTCCACGCCGCTGTCCAAGTCACCGACCATCTCGATGTCCTGCCGAAAGGTGTCCTGGCCCCAGTCTTCCATCACGAGCATCGCCGCGCCTTCGCCGCGGTACGTCACGTCGCTCACAACCGAGGGCACGTTGATGCCCGTCGCCATACGCAGCATCGCGTCGGGCACGCGGTCGCGCCCCGTCGATGCAAAGCGCCAGTTGAAAAGCAGGGAAGCGGCGTCTCCCCAGCCGTTCGTTCCGTCGGGTTGTTCAAAGGTGATCTCGCGGACAAGCTCCACGTCCGGGTTTTCCCGAAGGAGAGCCGAGTCCCGCGCCATGTCCAGCATGTCCGCATCCTCTCCAACCTCCACCGCATCGTCCGCGCTTCGTTGATCGACGCCGCCGTCCATCGAGCCGTCCGGACCCACGTCCTCCCGGGCGGCCATGTCTTCTACGGCCGTGTCGACAGCGCCGTCGTCGCGCACGCGGAGATCGAGGCGAGCATCGGCGCTATCGTCGTCCCCGCAGCCAAGGAAAACCAGCAGTGCTATGGCCGACGCGCATCGCATGCGTTCGTTGTAGCGGACCCTCGTGGTTCAGCGCATAACGCGAATGGCGCGCGTTGCGGCTACGGCAAATCCGTACGCCGCCGACAGAGGGCGTCGATGGGAACGACCTCCCGGTTCCACCACGCGTCGAGCCGCGCATATGCCGGCTCCCCCACGTAGAAGACGCGAACGCCATCACGTCCGAAAACGCGGAAGCGATCGAATCGCCCGTAGACCTCGGGATCGGGAGACTGGGGCGCGTTCTTCGTAGCACGAGCAAGCGCTTCCAAGGCGCGACGCGCACTCGTCGCGGATACATAGTGGTCCGTGGCGTTCGAGGTGTCCCGGCATCGAAGGCGGCCGCTCGACTCAAGCCAGTGAAGCGTGTCTACGCTGGCCTGCATTCGCTCATGGGGATGCGGCTCGACGCCGCTCGATCGCTCGATCGCACACACCGCGTGGCCACACTCACGCGGCGGAAACGCGAGCGCCGCCCGCCCCGCCGCGTGACCCAAGAGCCCCGCGATCGCCACGGCCTGAAGACGGCTCACGACGTTTCGCGGGCCCGAAACGGGCAAGTGGTTCGCATACTCCGGACGCGCTGACCAAGCGTCGAGCCCCTGCTCCACGTCCTGCCGCCAATCGAAGCAGCCACGCCAACGAATGTGGACCGTGTCGCCCGGACCGTTGGGCATCCAGTCGACGTGCGCATCGGCGCGACCACCCAGCGAAAAGCGGCCGCGCACCGCGAGGTACCCCCCGCGGAAGCCGTCACCCACGCTGCGCGGCGGACCGATCACCACGCTTGGTCCGTCCTCGCATGGGCGCTGCTTAACCTGAAGTCGCGCCGTCGAAAGGGGCGAGCGACATGCGGTGAGCATCACGATGGAAACGAGAAGATGTCCCACATCCCCGCGGCAAGCGAATCGAACGCCACTGCACGAACTCATCAAATGGGCCATTCGGCGAGTTCGACGCGGCAGCCATCGTTCGAGGCGCCACCGTCGGCGCCGGCTCGTACCTCCATCGCCGTAAAACCATCCGGCCCGGCGAGTTCGGGCGAGTACCAGCACTCCTGTGAGGGGGAGTAGTGAAGGCGGGCAATTCGGCCGGCATGGCCAACATGAACGTGCCAGTCCGTAGACTCATTCGGAACGGAGTCGCAAAAGCCAGCACTCCCCCCTCCGGGCTGACCCAGACGTTCGGTGTGTCCGTCGACGCACGCAATGAAGGGTGAGCCATAGGCGCCTTGTCGCCGGGATGGCTGAATCAATGCGCAGGACCGGCCCTCATGCTGGGCATACGCGATCGGGCGGCCGGCCATCGGCGGCGTTGGGCTAGCTCCCGGTGAACGAAGACCGCCGCGCTCCATGTGGATCACGTCGCCGCTCTCGTCGCCAACCATACCAAGGCCGTACGATGCGAAGTGCGCAATGCCCTCGTGCAGGTAGTGCATCGTCCGGTCGTCGCTGACGACGCGATGACCGCCCAAGCGTACGAGATGCGGTTCGCCCCCTCTGGCGTAATGGGTGGCAAAACGTTCACCCCCGCCAACGACAAACTGGAACTCCTGACGGGCATCGTCGATCTCGAGGCGAACCTCGGTGGACGGTTCGCGCGCCGGGCAAGACAAGACCGGTGTTTCCGGCGGCGCGGGCCGAACATCGCCCTGCACCGAACTGGAAATGACGCGGCCGGCCCATGCGTGGTCGCGCACCATAAACGCCGGTCGAGAAGCGAGTACCCGATTTTGCTCAGCGACCGCCGCCACCCGCCAGTGTCGTCCTCCGTCCTCTGTGACGTGCAGTTCGCCCGTCTGTGAATCGAGTACGGAACCGAGGGCGCTCGAAAGCATGCGTACCTCAGAGCGCGCAAAGCGCTCGGCGACGGGGGAGCGAAAGCTCCAACCCTCTCCGCCAAAGGGGCGCAAGTGGTGCTCTCCCTCCCGATCCTCAAGGTGAACCGTGCCGTCTGCGAGAACATCGACGTCGACACCGTATTCTGCGTTTGTCGTTCGATGCTCGCGCTCAATTTCACCGGTACGAAGGTTCAAGCGCGAGATGGCTCCCTCCCCAGTCGGGATCGAGTAGAGCCAGACGCCGCGCAGGATCGTTCGTTCTCCGTACGGAGAAGCGGGAAACGAACGAGCAAACGTCTCCGTCGTTCCATCGGCGCGAAGCAGGCAACTGTGAAAGAACGCTCCGTCGCAGCCAACGGCAAAGAGCTGCGCCCCGTCGCGATCGACGTTGGATGCCTCGGACAGTTGCGGAAAGACCTCCCAGCGCCCTTCGGAGGCGAGGTAGCGTACGGGGTTCTCGTAGCTCATGCCCTCGCCGTTGAACCCTGGTTCTTCCACTCGAATCCGGGTTCGCTCATCGCCTTCCGCGCCGTCTTGCTCGTAGTACGGCGTCTGCATGGGATGTACGCGTTCGGCGCGCAGCAAGTTCGAGGGCCAGCGCTCGTGAATGGCGAAAAGGATGGCGCCCAAGCGAATGCTCTGCGCGGGAGCGGGCACGGCCTCGACGGGCGCTTTCCCTCGCTCCAGCAAACCGCTCTCAGAAAGAAAGCCCAACTCACCGAAGGGATCTTGAACGATGGTCGCGCCGTTGGACGACCACACGGAGGTCCAAACCTCGTTGCTCACGACCTCCTCGACCTCGCCCGCCCCCGCCGGTAAGACCACGATGCGTCCGTCTGTTCGCTGAAGGAGTCGGCCGGAGGCGATACGATCGTGTTCGAAGGACGTTCCGAGCGGCGCCAGTCCGCCGGCAATCTCCACGGGCTCGAGGTCCGAGAGAAAACCCGGCGCCTGCCAAAGTTGGCCCTGGTCGCGGGTGCACGCGAACCACCACCGCCCATCGTTCCCGCGACGGGCGAAGTCGATGGTGCACGCGCTCGCTTGCTCCGCGACCCGAACCGGCTCCCCGGGCACGTCGAGGACTCGAACGCCACCGGCGATGAAATGATGAAGCTCGCCAAACACGGCTTGGGGCCAACGTACGGACGGCGCATACCCGACGTGCAGGTGAGCGACGGGCTCTCGTGGCGCTTGCGCCTCCACCGGAACCACCAAGGGACGGAAAGTCTGCAGCTGGCCGCACCCAGCGCAGAGAAGGCATAGAAACGTGCGCAAGCGCGCGAATCCGAGGCATCGATGTTCCGTCGTCATGCGGCGCCCCAAAGCAGCTTCCGTGCCAGCGCTGAAAGCCGCGCTTTGATGCCCTTCGCACCACCGCGCGTGAACGCGCGTTCGAGCGGCGTGAACGTTTCAACAGCCATGCTTCGCGTCATCGCCAAGGCAATGACAAGTCGTGGCTGAAAGCGCCAGAGACCTCACGCTGATCTCGACTAAGCGCGCCGTCAGTCGGGCCGACGTGACGAAGCTCACCGTCGTGAAGATGAACAGCCCCGCGTTCAGTCGGGCCGACGACTTGTCATTCCGGCAGTAAAAGCCTCTCGAAGGCTTCGCGAAGGTCCGAGCGTTCAAGGGCGGCGTCGAGCTGCGCGAGAAGCGAACGCACTTCCCCAACGTCCACCTCACCTCCTGCAAGCAGGGCGCGGACATCGTCCATATCCTTCCCGCGACCCGCGAGGATCTTCATGATCACCAGGTCGGTGGCGAGCGCGACGGGAACTTCGACTCCCTCGACCACGAGCGTCTCCGAACGCTCCAGGGCGAGCCGCTCAAGACCCGAGCCGGCCATCACCACATCCAGCTCCATGCCGGATGGGTGGACCATCGGCAAAATCGATGCGCGGACCAGAAGCGACTCAACCGCGCTCGGATGACGGTGCCGAAGACCCGCCGCCTCAAGCGCCGCGAGAAGTTCGGTGGCCAAATCCGCTCGAAGCGCGACGGTGATATCCAAGTCCTGCGTGGTACGGGGGGCGCCGCGCAGGGACACCGCTTGAGCGCCAAACACATACCAGCCCTCGCATCGTCCTTCGTTGACCCAGGCGTCGAGTACGCCTGCAACGCTGCGGAGCGTCTCAGCGAGCGCCGACATGAGCCGCGCGGGTGAGCAAAGCGCGAAGTCGTTCGTGCGAACGCAGGTCGCGCGCGCGGTCTTCGGCGGTGGGCCACGCGGGGTTTGAACGTTTGGCAGACTCGTAGAGTTCAACCGCAAGACGGACCTTCTGTTTAGGGGTCTGAGCCGCCCGGGCGCGGCGGTCCGCGTCTCGCGTGGCCGCCCACTCGCGCGCCATCCATGCACGAAGTCCGGTGGTATCGAGCCGAGTCATCGCCGCAAGTCTAGCTCGCTTTCCCGCAACGTGATGGCGTTGCGTTCGGCGAGGCGATTGGTCGGAAGGAGCGGCA
>JBCCRV010000060.1:0-17963 GCA_039201085.1 Myxococcota bacterium
CGTGGCGTACCGCCGTCCGGTGGAGGCGCAGAATCTGGTCCTCTGTCCCCGTTCGGGCCGTCCCCGTTGGCTCCGTCCCCGCTCGCCCCGTCGACGTCTGCACCCGCGCCGTCGTTGAACGCGAGGTCGACGTCCGCGTCCTCCGCGTTCAGGGCCTCGAGGTCGATGTAGCCGCAGCCGATGGCGTTCAGCACACCCAAGACGAGAAGCGCAGACGAGTGCGCTAGCCCGTAGCGCTGGCGCCGAGAGCGCGCAGAGGAGCGCGCTCCTTGCGACGGCTCATCCAGCGGATGAGACTTGCGTGCGTCCGCCACCATGCGGATACGCTACCAAGTCTGCTTCTTCCGCACGAGCCGTGAGCGATGCGTGGACGCCCAGTGGGCGTGATCTCACTCCGTTGGACAGCGCACTTCGACGCTGGCGCTGCCTGCGCTCAAGGTTTCGAATGGCAACGTGGACGTCGGCGCATCCAGGCGGTCCGAGCTTGTTGGATTGCCCGTCGTTGCGCTCACGGGCGCGCGTGTGAGCGCGGACGTATTCTGTGCGGGACAACCCTCTTCCCGGGCCAGCAATAGGGTGGTGGCTTCATCGAAGTCGGCTGCGAGAAGCACCTCCGTAGGATTTGCGGCGTTCTGCGTGAAACGACCCTGTTCGAAGCCCGTCCATCGCGCTAGCCCATCGCCTTCGACGAGGCCGACCCCGCCTGCCGTGGAAAGCTGGAAGTCGCCGTTTGCATCGACCAGCTGCACTGCGCCAAGGCTCTCGCCTCGAAGAAAGGCCCCCGTGTCCACCGCGAAGGTCAGCAATCGACCGTCGGCTGAGACGACGACCTCGTCTTCCGCCCGCCGCTGAAGCACCATCGGCGTGGAGATCGCGAAGGAGGTGGCCCAGCGAACGTCTGGAGTCGGCGCTTCAACGGATACAAGCGTCGCGATCGAGTTGCGTCGCGTGGCGACGACAAAGGCCGCCCCGGCGCGCACGGCGCCGTCCACACCGCTCAGACGCGCGGCCCCGTCCGCCGGAAAACCGGTAAGGGCGGCATTCACCGTGCTTCCACCGACTTCGATTTCGTAGATGCCCAAGCGTCCCTCGCGAAGTCCAAATGCCGTGAGCGTGGTGGGCGACGCTTCGGCGATCGCCTCAAGGCTTTCGGAAAAGCGCACGCGCCAGCCTTCGATCAATTCACCCTGCAGAAGAAAGTACACGCCCTCTGCGCCGACCTCCCCGACCGCAAGGGCCCGCTCGCCGCCGATCGCGACGATGTCGTGGCACAAGCTGCGTCCCGCGACCACCCCGGGAAGCAAGTGCACCACGGGGGCGCGGCTTTCGCGAAGGGCGAGCAGCACGCCGGACTGTTCGACTGTGTCCTCGCCGCACGCGTACACGTAGGATCCAGCGCGGGCGGCGGCCGCGAGCCGAAAGCGAACGCCGGTTAGCGTTGTGGCGAGGCTGTCGCTAAGCACGGGTCCATCGGGCCCGTCGCTCGCGTCGCCCGCGTCGAGATCCGCGTCCGTCCCCATGCCGTCGACACGTGCATCGACGCGCTCGTCGATCGCGGCGTCATCCACCGCCCCACGTTCGACGCGCTCGTCCGAGCTTGCGTCGGCGCCCACGTCCTGACGGATGACGTCGTCCAGTTCGACATGACCACAGCCGAAGAACACCGTGAGCGCCGCCAGCCCCGCGCGACGCTGCGAACTCGGCGCTGGCATGCGCCTTGGGCGCTCCGAGGCCCGGTCGCGCGGTCCATTCAAGCCGAGGGCACGCGCGCTCATGTGGCGAGTCGCGCTGCCTTATGCGCAGGTGATTGTGACGTCGTGCGTGTGGCCGTTGTCGTTGGTGGAGACCACCACAACCATGCCTTCGTTTCGCAGCGTTTCGAAGTCGCCCGAGGTGACCGTGACGTTGTGAATGTGTCCCGTCGTGCTGAGCTCGTACATGCGCTCGTCGCCTGCTTCCACGTCACCGGCGGGAACCTCGACCTCGTGGCCGCCGTGGCCGGACGTAACTTCGGCGTTCACCGAACCGCATTCGTCGGCCATCGCCATGTCTTCACCCATGGCCATGTCCTCGCCCATCATGGCCATGTCTTCGCCCATGGCCATGTCTTCGCCCATCATGGCCATGTCTTCGCCGCCGCCCGAGTCCTCACCGCCACCCGAGTCTTCCTCGGTCGTCGCGTCCTGCTGCGGGCCGGCATCTTCGTCGATGTCGTCCGGGAGTCGGAAACTCACGTTGTCGTCGAAGTCGCGGCAGCCTACGAGCACACCGCTTCCAGCCACCGCACCCAAAGCAAGAAACTTACGTCGCTCCATGGAGGGAATATAGCAGCAGATGCCCGGTGTCCGTAGCCCGCCGCTGCTCAGTCTTTTTCCGGCGGGATCGAATAGGTGACGGTGGCTTGGGCGACGTGGACCTCTGCGTTGGCGGCCGAGGCATAAAGCCCTACCTGACACAGGGCGAGTCGACGCCCGAGTTTGAGCAGCGATGCCCGCGCGAAGAGCTGGCCCGCGTCGCCTTTGCGCAGGAAGTCGATGCTCAAATTGGTCGTCACGGCGAGTGCCACTGGACCGAGATGGGCGAGAATTAGAAAGTACGCCGCCGTGTCCGCCAGGGTCATGAGCACCGGTCCGGAAACCGTGCCACCGGGGCGCAAGTGGCCCTCATCGGTGGTCTTTGTCAGTTCGAGCGCCCCGGGCTCAAGCCTCGTGATCGCCGCGTAGCCGACGGCCTGCGGAAACACCTTCAGGATCAAAGCCTCGATGTCCGCCTTACCCATGACGAGGGTGCTTGTGCGCGCGTTCATCCGCCACCCTCCAGAACCTTTTGAATGGCGAGGCCAACGCCCACCAGACCCTCGCCCGCAACGATGCCCGATGCGATCACCACGACGAATCGCTTGGCCCAAGTCTCGTTCATGCGAAGCGCCAGCAGGCTGATCACGCCGCCCAGGGCCATGCTGATCGAGTAGGACGCGGGAATCACAAAGGCGATGCCCATCGCCGCCGGCGAGGGGACCCACCGAGCGGTCTTCTTCGGCAGCACCTTTTCCAAGACCGCCAAGACCACGCCGGCGCCGCCGGCGATGGCCATTGCCGTCACGGCCATCTCGGGCATGGCGTCGAGTCCTTCGAGAAAGAGCTCGGCGACACCCTTCCACGCGGCCACCGCCGGTGCCGGCCAGTCGTCCGTCAGAAGCATGTTCGTCGGATCCGGAATGATGAGCAGGTACGCGGCGCTGCCCGCGAGGGCGCCGGCCATGACGCCGAAGACCTGGGCGATGGCCTGAAAGCGCGGCGTCGCGCCGATGAGCAGACCGGTCTTCAGGTCGTGCAGCATGTCCGCCGTCTGCGAAGCGGCGCCGCCCGTCACGTTTGCCGCCATCAAGTTGCTCGCCGCGTTGCCCGGGTTGAGAATGCCGAAGGTCAGCTGAGTGACCTTGCCCATCGCGCCGACGGGCGTGATGTTGGTTTCGCCGGAAACGCGGCCAGCGACGATAGCCAGCAAGAAGGTGAGCAGCACCGCCGTTAGGGCCACCCAGAGGGGCAGATCAAAGAAAGCCATTTGAGTGCCGCAGGCGATCGCCATCGCTAGGACGAGTCCGCCGATGAACCACGAGCGCGGTACGTCACCTTCGCTGCTTTCACCGAGGTTCGAGGTGCCCCGAAGTGCTTTGGCGATCGAGCGCCACGAGAAGGCAAAGCTCGTGAGCGAAGCCGTCACCATTAGCGACACCCCGGGCCAGAGCATCCACTTGTTGATCGACCCGAACCAGCTCTTCGCGGGGTCGTCGCCGGCGGCGGCCCAGCCCGCGTCGAGCGCATGGGGCGCGAGCCAACCGAAGGCGACGGCGGCGCCGATGAGCATGCTGATGCCCGCGCGCGGTCCCACGATCGTGCCCACGGCCACCATCAAGGGCGAAGGGTTGAGGGAGAACCCGAGGTTCATCAGTGGGTAGCCGCCGAGCGCGCCGGGAAGGGCGATGTGCTTCCACTTCATCACGTGAATCGCCAGCTTCGCGACGCCGCCAAAGAGCCCGCCGATGACGAGCGCTTTGACGCGGGCCATCGCTTCGGACCCCGCCGAGTACACGCTCTTGATCGTCTCGGCGGAGGCAATGCCGTTGGCGAAGGGGAGCTTATCGACCTCGAGCATCTGGCGCCGTAGGCCGACCGCGACGACGACCCCTACGAAGGCGACGGCAAAGGTCCAGACCGAGAGCACGGCCCAGCTGAAGGTCATGCCCGTGATCATCGTGAGCGCCGGAATCGGGGCGACAAGCCCCGCCGAGCTAATGTTCGCGCCGGCGGAGGCCGCCGTCTGGCCGATGTTGTTTTCGAGCATCCCCCATTCGCGGGCGCCGGCTCGACTCGCCACTTGGTAGAAGCCCACGCTGAGCAACATGGCGGTGATCGACATGTTGAAGCCCCAGCCGATCTTCAGGCCCGTGTAGATGTTCACGAGCGAGAGCACGCCCCCCAAGATCATGCCCGTCGCAATCGCCCGAAGGGTCAGCTCCGGGCCCATGGGTCCGTTCGTGGTGGGCGGATTGGTCATGGGCTGGTTCAGCACGAAAATCGCAGTCTCGCAAGGTTGGCAAGGCAGCCCAGTTTGATAAGGTCGCTTCGTGCGCCTCTGGACGATCGCCGCTCTTTGGGGCCTTTTCATTCCGGCCCCAGCGCACGCGTTTGTGGTCGCCGAAGCGCCCGCGGCGGCGCCCCCGCCGCCGCGCGCTCCGGCAGGGTGGAATCCCCGGCGCACGTCCGGCGCGCGCCATCGACGGGCGCTCGCCAATCCGTCCGCTTCAATTCGGCGGGCGGCCGCCGAATCGCTCCGGCGCGCGGGCGATCGGGAGCTCGCCGTCGAGGCGCTTGCGGCTCAGCTCGGCCCGGAGCGAGACCCGCGCGTTCGCGAAGCGATGGCCCAGACCTTGGCGTACCTGGGCGCCGGCCGGGACGCTTTGATCGAAGCCTTTGCCGGCCCCTCCGCCGTGGCCGCCGATGCGCTCGCCGTAGCCCTCGCTTCGCTCGGCGACGGGCCCTCGATCGACGCGCTGGTCGAAGCGTTGAATCGCGCCGACCGGGCGTCACCGGCCTATGAAGCCCTAGTGCTCCTCGGCGCGCCCGCGGTGCCGGCACTGCGGCGCGCCGTGCGAAATGGGGCCCAGCCGGCCCTCTATGAGCTGCTCGGCGACATTGGCGATCCAAGCGCCTTGCCCGAGCTTCTCGACGCGGCGACGAGCGACGCCGTGCTCACCCGTCGGGCTGCTATCCGTGCCCTTGGCCGGCTTGGCGACGATCGGGGTCGGAACGCCGTGCGCCGCGCGACGGGCGACTCGGACCCGGAGGTTGCGCGCCTTGCCTGGGGAGCGTTCGCCCGGCTCGCCGGCCCGGCCGATATCGAGCCCCTCGAGGCCGGTCTCGAGGCGCGCAACCAGCCAGAGCCGCTGCTTCGAGCGCTGCTCCGAGTGGCGCCGGACCGAGGGGTGGCGGCGCTGGTCGCCCGCGTTTCGGGCACGGACGCGGATGCTGCCCGTCTGGCGGCCGAAGTCGCCCTTTCGGTCCCCCATCCTGGCCTTGTGCCCGTGCTCCACGGCCTCGTTCAAGAGGGCTCGCGGCGCCAAGAGGCGCTCTCGGCGCTCGCCGAGGCCGAAGGGGGAGCCGGCTTCTCCGTGTTGCTTCAGCTCATGCCAGCGCCCGATGTCGCGCGCGCTTTAGCGATTTGCCTTCGGCGCTGGCGCCCCGAGGGCCGGGAGCTTGGCCTTCGAGCCCTTCGCGCCCTGCCCAGCCGCGGGCCCGGTGCGGCCCGCGCCCTGCTGCTCCGGGCCGTGGCGCGGGACGGGGAAGCCGCGCCGCTGCTGGAACGCCGTCTCCAGTCGGACGAAGCCTCCGTGCGCGGGTGGGCCGCCGCGGGCCTCGAACTGCTCGGCGGCGCGGACCGCGGTCTGGTCGCCAACGCCCTCGAAGGCGAAGAAGACCCCGAGGCGTTTCGCCGGTTGGTCGACTTGGCGCTCTTGCTCAACGTTCGCGTTCCTGACGGCGCCCTTCGGCGTTTTGCGTCCGGTCGCGCCTTCGCGGCTGCGCTTCGGGCGCGCGCCGTTCGGCCAACGCGCGACGATCGCCGCGTTCTTCGCCGGGCTCTTCACAGCGCCTGGCCCCCCGCAGCGCGGGCTGCCGCCTATACGCTGGGTGCGATCGACGACGTGGACGCCGTGCCGGCCCTGCTCGCGCTCTACGACCGCAACGAGTCTATACGCCCGCTCGTGGCCCAGGTGGTGGGTCGGTTGGCGCCGGGCCACCCTGGCGTCCTGGCCCGTCGCCGGGTCGCGTCCGAGCCCGCCCTTCGCGCCGACTGGTCCGGCGGTCTTGGTCGCGGCCGTCGGGTCCTTCGCGTGGGGGTGCAGGCGGAGCAAGCGCCGGACGGGGTCCTTTGCCTCATTACCTTGCCCGGTGGCCGAATGCGGCTTCAACGAACGCTGCCCTCCGGTGAGCTGCTCATCGCCGACGTGCCCGCCGGGATGGCGGACGTACGCCCCTTGCTGTCGGAGCTTCCCCATTGACGCGAGCCTTCGGGGTGCGGCACTGTCGGCCCCATGGCGGCCGAGCCAACCAGCGATACAACGGCGAGCTTTGAGGCGGTATTGCGCGGCCTCGAAGGCGTCGTCGAGCGCCTCGAAGGCGGCGACTTGAGCCTCGAAGATTCGCTTGCGGCGTTCGAAGAGGGCATTCGCTTGGCACGCCTCGGAACGGAACGACTCGACGCAGCGGAACGTCGCGTCGAAGAGCTATTGGCCGATGGAACGGCCCAGCCCTTGAGCGACGCGGCAGGCGCGGCGTCGCCACCGGCAGCGTCTGCGGACGAAAAGGAGTCTACTGCCCCATGAGCGAGGTCCTCACGGTCCCGACCCACTTCAACGATCTCTCCGAGCTCTCCACCGGATTGGTGGATCGCGTAGGCGAGGGAAGTCTCATTCTCTACGGCCCCGTGGCCTACGCCCAAGGGGACGAGGTGGCGTTCGCCGTTTTGCTCGCGGACGAGACGCCGGCGATCGAAGGCGTCGGTCGGGTGGAAGAAGTGTACGACGGAGGTGACGAGCGCGATCCCGAGACGCGCTACGACATCGTCTTTGAAGCGCTCCAGCTCGACGGACGTAGCGAAGTCGTGTTCGAGCGCATTGTGCTCGCGCGTCAGTCGATGCTGGGTGATGACCCCAACACCGGCGAGGTGGATATCTCCGAGTTCGAGGAGCCGCCTGCGGCGCCTGACTTCGATGATTCGACGGAGTTTGTGGGAACGTCCGAAGCCGAGCACGCCGGCGCCTTCGATGACGCTACGGTGGACGGTTCGCAGTACGCGGATGCCATCGATGGCGAAGCGGCGTACGAGGACGTGGCTGCCGCCGATGACATCGGCTCCTACGAAGACGTCGGCGCCGACTTCGACGACGTGGGTGCCGTGCAGGAGTTGGGCGGTCTCGAGGCCGTCGAGTCCCTGCCCGAGCCGGCGGATGTCGCGCCGCCGCAGATGGCGGTGCTCGCCGAGCCGGCCGGTCCGCTTGGGCGGCCCGTTTTTGCCGCCAGCTGGTGGCCGCGCGCCGAAGCGCCGGAGCCGCGCCCGTCGACGGGATGGTTTCAATACGCAGCGGGTTCGCTTCCCGTGCCGGGCGCGCCGCCGCGACCGGAACTTTCGCCGGAGCAGCGCGTCTCGCCGGCCCCCAGGCCCGATCCAAACGCCCCCGCCGAGCCGAGTCAGCCGCCGCCCCGGAAGGAAATGGACTTGCCCGGCGACGACGCGGAAATCGCACCCGCCGTCGAGTCGGACTACGTCTCCGTAGGCGATGCCGTTCCCGTGGACGATGTGCCAGATCCAAGCGCCGAAGCGGCGCCGCCGGAGGCCGAAGCGTTCGACGCGCCCGCGGCTGTGGAGCCCGCTGCGGACGAGGCGGTCGACGAGCCCGCTGCGGAACAGCCCGCTACGGAACAAGCCGAGGCGGATGAAGCGAACTTCTCGGACGTCGTGATCGACGACGAAGCGCCCGCGGAACCCGCAGGCCTGGTCCCCGCGGAGACCGAGGTCGAGGTCGACCTTGGCGTGGACGAACCGGCGGCCGGCGAAGACGAGTTTTCCTTCGCCGGCGTGGCCGAGGCGGCGGAAGAAGCGGCCCTTGAGCCGGTGGAGGAGCACTACGGCGCCGACGACACCGTCGCCGTGGCCCTCGACGACGCCGACGACGGTTTCGACGTCGATTTTGACGACGATTCGCTGAACGCTTAGCCCTGCGATCACGAAGTGCCCGCGCCCCACGGTGAGCGATGCTGCGTGTTGGCGCCGCGTGCGGGTTTGTTGGGGGGCGTACGCGCTTGGCGCGTCATCGCCGAGCCGCTACGCTGGAGCGGCGATGAAACGCCTGGCGCCTTTGAAGCGTGTGTCGCACGCACGGGTCCTGCCATACGCGTTCCTTGTCTGGGGGCTTGCGGGCTGCGGCATCATTGGTCTCGACGATGTCCCCAACGACGTTGGCGTTGACGGCGCTGCGGACTCGCGCGTCGGCGCACCGGACCTTCGTCGGGAGATGCGCTCGCCGCCCGATACCGACACGGGACCTTCGGTCGACGGAGCGCTCGACACGGCGCCGCCCCCACCCTGCGAAGGTGCCGGGGAGGGTGTGGCGTGCGACTCGGGTGCGTGCACCGGTACGTGCATGGCGGGACGCTGTGAGGCGAGCGACTGCGTGCTGGCGGACTCGAGGGAGGACTTTTCCGACACACAGGGCGAGCGCGGTTGGTGGATGGGCTACTGGAACGAGGAGGACGACGTTGACGGGCGCTACGACTTCGCAAGCGACTTCACCGAGCTCTTCCACGAACCTACGGGCATTCCAGGCAACCGCGGCACTTGGTTTGCGGCGGACCGCTCGCGCGATCGCGGGTCACCGGAACATAGCTGGCTCTACATTGCGCACTATTGGCAGCACCCGAGCACTCGGAACGGCCGGCGGAGTGCGATTCGGCGGTGGGTGAGCAACCGGGCTGGCCCCGCCACCATCCGCATTCGCGACTACCGAACGAACGCCGGCGGTGGCGACGGAGTTCGCCTGGGCGTGCTTATCAACGGTGACGACGTGCTGCGCCTGGAGCTTTCCGGACGCACCACCGAACCGACGACGGACTCGGTGGGGGTGACGCTCGACGTGGGCATGACGATCGACATCGTGCTCGATGCAAACATCGGGGACAACGAAGACACGACCATGCTCGAGGTCGAGATCATCGGCCATCCGTCCAGCTAGCGGCCGTGGCATACGGTCTGGCTTCGAAGGCCTACTCGACGTAGCCCAAGGCCCGAAGCTGCTCCGCCATTTCGCGGTCGATGGTGGCCTGAGGTGCGCGGCGACGCCGACGGGCTGGCTGCGTTCGATCGAGCGCTGCGCCCATCTGGCGCCGAAGAGCGGCGCGCGTGATCGGCGCATCGAGGGGCGTGTTTTCGTCCGGGTCTTCGTTCAGGTCGAAGACCCGCGTGCGGCCACGCGGGCGTTCGATGATCTTCCACCGTCCAAGGACGTAGGTGCGCCAGTTGTCCATGAAGCCGCTAACGGTTCCGTGAGGCCGGCCATGTTGGCCGCGAAGGGCCGGAAGGAACGAGCGGCCCGCAAGACCTTCGGGCACGTCGAGCTCGAGGGCTTCGAGAATCGTGGGGAGCACATCGACGAGCCCCACGACGTCGTGGACGCGCTACGACCGCTGTCCGGGCATGCGAACGAAGAACGGTACGTGAAGCAGCTCTTCATAGACGCTGTGCCCGTGTCCGACGCTGCCGTGGTCCCAAAACTCTTCGCCGTGGTCCGAGGTGATGACGACGAGCGTTTCGTCGTCGAGCCCGCGGGCCTCGAGGCCATCGAGAATCGCGCCGAAGTGCTGGTCGTGGTAGCTGATCTCACCGTCGTAGAGGGCTTCGAGGTGGTCGCGGTCGCGGGCGTTCAGTCGCAGCTGGCCGAGCTTGATGTGTTCGAGGAGGGTCGCGTCGCGCGAGAAGTTCACGGGCCCGCGGTAGTCGGGGTCGCCATACGCCGCCAGCACGTCGCGCGGCGGACGGTAGGGCACGTGCGGATCGATCGTGTGCACATAGAGAAAGAACGGCTTTTCTTCGTCCCGCTCGTCGAGCCACTCGAGCACGTCGGCGGCGACGAACTCGGAGCGCGTTCGGCGCCCTTCGCGAATGTAGTTGCGGTACCGGTCCCAGCCCTGGTCGAAGCCAAAGCGGTCGCTCACAAAGCCGTTGCAGATAAAGGACGCGGTGGTGAAGCCCGCGTTCTTCAAGCGCTCCGGGAGCAAGTCGAGCGAGCGCGGCAACGTGGACGCATGCTGGGTCGCGCGATGCTGCCAGGGCATGAGCCCCGTGAGCAGCGTTGCGACGGAGGGCTTGGTCCAATTCTCCTGCGAGTGGCCGCGTTCGAAGACCGTGGCGCCCTCGACAAAGCGCATCAGCGCCGGCGTCGTGACGCGGCTCTCCGGCGCGTACGGGCGAAGCTTGTCGGCGCGCAGTGTATCGATGAGGATCATCAATACGTTGCGCGGCGCGCGGGGCTCGTAGCGCTCTGCCGGCACGCGTGAAATGCGCATGGCGTGCGGGTCGAGTTCGTCCGCCGCGCCGGCTTCTTCCGAAGCGTTGCGTTCTTCGTCCGCGCCTTCCGCCGCAAAGAGCTGCACGCGCGCGACCCGTCCTTCGTAGGCGGCGAGCTCGAGGGTGGCGGGCCCGCTCAGCTGGGCGGGATCAAGGCCGTCCGCAAGTACCAACGCGTCGTAGCCAGCGGCGATTTCGAGTCGCTCGCCCGCGCCGATCAGCCGTTCCTGTTGCCATCCCCAGCCGTCTGCGGGGCCCGTACCTTCGGGAGCCAAGGTGATCGTGTCGATCGCCAGCGAAGCGCTCGCGCCCTCGTGGCGTCCGCGGCGTCGAGCGCGAAGCATAAGAAGACCGCCCGCCACTGCCCGGGCCCGGTCGATGGCGATGCGGTGCTCGCCGAAGGTGGTGCTGGCGTCGAAGTGGCCGAGCACTTCGTCGTTCCAATAGGCCGTGACGGGCGTATTGGTGAAGGTCCGGAGCGCAAGGCGCAGTTCCCACGCCTCCGCCGCCCCTTCCGCGTTTGCGATGGGATCGATCGGCATGCGCGCGACCGTTCCATTCACCAGCCCCACGGGCCGTTCGTCGACGAGGCTTCGTCGAAGCCCCGTGCCGAAGCCGCCGAGGGTCGCCGAGCCGCCGCCCGGCGTACCGAGGTTTAGGTGCACGCCCTCGCGGGGTGTGCGAAGGGCGCCGTCGGCAAGCGAGTCGGTCACGCGGACTTCGGCCGGCTCGGGTTCGGGCTCCGTCTCGGGCGACGGCTCCGTCGGCTCGGCGATCGGCTCGCGCTCCGTCGTTGCCGGCTCCGGCTCCCGCGTCGCCGGCGGTCTCGGCGGTCCGGCGCAGGCAATGAGTGCGGCGAAGCTCGCTAGAAGCACGCCGCTTTTCGCTCCGTCGTGGTCGAGGCGTGGTAGCTTCACACACCTTTCCTAGTTCATTGCGCGGATCCCGCGAAAAAAACGTGCACGGATCGAAAAATGCCGTGCGAGCGTTGAATCGTGCGGTCCCCGTCGCGTCCAGAACCACCACGGCCCGAACGAACGTTTTTCTCCGGCCCGAGCACCCAGCGAAACCCCACCATGCGCCTGCCGTCCATGATCCTCGCCTTTGTTCTGTCGCTTGCCCTGGCGGCGGTGGCCTTTGCCGAGGCCCTCGTGGTGGTGGAGGTTCGCACGGCCGGCGGCCAGGCGGTGGATGGTCGGGTGTCGCTCTCGGGGCCCGGCGGAAGCTTCTCGTGCCAGACCTCGGGCGGCGGCTGCCGAATCGAGGGGGTCCCAGGCGGACGCTACACCGTGTCCTTCACGTCGTCGTCGGGCCAGAGCACGTCTCGCCCCGCCGTCATCCCGCCCGAAGGCCGGGTGACCCTTCACGTCGCAGCGCCGTGATACCCGTGTCGAGCCGCTCCGACCGCCTACGTGCCGCAGCCTGGCGATAAGATCTTTACGCTCGCTGCATCGCTGCGCCGACGGGCGCAGCATCGGATGGCCGCCGGGCAGCTTGAACGCAGGCGGCGCGTGTCGGTTCCAGCCCGGTACGATTAGTGCAGCTTCGGCGTGCCCGTCGAGAAGCCGCACACTCTGGCACGCTTTCCGAACCGTTTACCTTTGGTCGATCCCGTTGTATGACGACGGCCCAGGAGCTTTGCATGTACGTCCTTCGCCCCCGATCCAACTCTGAAGTCCGCTGGGGCTATGTTTTCTTCGCTGCTTTGCTCGCGACCCTGCACTTGGGCGAGCCCCTTGCGTCAGCGCAGTTCGACGACGAGTTCGACGACGAGTTCGACGAGCCGTCCGAACCCGCGCAGCCGGCGGAGCCGGCGCCCGAGCCCGCGGCGGAGCCCGAAGGCGACGACTTTGGCGACGGCTTTGACGACGATTTTGGCGATTCGAGTGACGCCAGCGATTCGGGCGACACGGATTCGAGCGAGACCGCTGATTCGACGGACGCGTCCGACGACGAAACGCCGCCGTCCTTTGCCGCCGATGAGGACGGGGACGAGGACGAAGGCCCCGAGGGCGACGAAGAACGCCGGGCCCGTCTCTTTCGCGCCCAGAACACATACATGGGCGCGGTCGGCGGTCTGCACGTCGTCGACGCTGGAAGCGGCGCCGAGGGAAGCTTCCGCGTTCAGCTGATGACCGACTTCTTCGTCACGAGCGATTTCATTCAGCCCGGAGACGACGCCGACCACGTGGGCGGCAGCCTCTCGATCAACGCGACCGTTCACGACTACATCGAGATTTGGGGCTCGATTCAGAGCTACGCGAACAGCAACTCGACGGGCGATCCAAGCCTCTTTCAGGTGCTCGGCGACGCGCAGATCGGCATCAAGGCGTTCTACCCGATCAACAACTTCCTCACCGTCGGCGGTGACCTCACGCTCAACCTGCTCAACACCGTGGGCGACATCGGCCTGGTGGCCGCGAGCACGGGCTTCGGCATTCGCGGCAACTTCACGGCCGACTTCCGCGGCCTGCCGAGCCGCATTCCCCTGATCGGCCGCTTCAACATCCAATACCGTCTCGACAACTCCGAAAAGCTCGTCGAGGACACGGAAGACGCCCGCTACAACAACCTTCCGGACGCGAACCCGGACCGCTCCTTGGAGTTCCGCCAGTTCATCACGCCCGTCGAGCGCTTCGCGCTGAACATCAACCGCAGCGACTTCGTCACGCTGGCCCTCGGCTTCGAGGCGCCCCTGCGCGTCACCGAGGACTTCTACATTCAGCCGCTCATCGAGTGGGTGTGGGATCTGCCGGTCAACCGTCAGGGCTTCGACTGCCTCCAGCTCTTCCCCGAGGGTGCGCCCGACGGCGTTGACAGCTGCCAGGCGGACGAAGGCATTTCCGCCAACCCGATGAACCTCACGCTCGGCGTGCGCGTCCTTCCGCCGGTGAAGGGCCTTTCCTTCCTCGCCGCAGCGGACATTGGCCTCACGGGAACGAGCACGCTCGTGCGCGAGCTGGCGCCCACGGCGCCCTACAACATCTACCTCGGCGTCGCCTACGCCTACGACACGCGCCCTGCGCCCGCTCTCGAACCGGAGATTCGCGAGGTCGAGCGCCGCGTCGAGGTGCCCGGTGAGCTTCCGCTCATGGGCCGCATTCGCGGCACCATCGTCGAGCAGGGGGCCGGCACGCCGATCGAGGGCGCGTCGATCACCTATGAAGGTCAGGATCGCAGCCCGCAGCTGACGGACGCCACCGGCACCTTCACGTCCTACGCCTTCGAGCCCGCCGCGATCACGATGACGCTGCGACACCCCGAGTACAACGACGGCCAGTGCGCCGCGACGATTCCCGACCAGCGCCCGGAGGAGGGCGAGCTCTTCGTGGACGTTCGCTGCGAGCTCGTGGCCCTGCCCCGCGTCGGCCTCATCGCCGGCTCGGTAAACAACGCCGACGGCGGCGCCGTCGCCGGCGCTACGGTTCAGCTCAGCGGCGCGGCAACGCGCAGCGTGACGACCGGCTCGGACGGTTCCTTCTCCGCCACGGACCTGCCGCCCGGCCAGTACCAGGTGCGCGTCGAAGCCGACGACTTCCTCATTCGCACGGATACGGTCACGGTGGCCGCGCGCGAGACGGCGAGCCCGACGCTCACGCTGATTCCGCGCCCGAGCCGCGCCCTGGTTCGCGTGCGCTCGCGTGACATTCAGATTCGCCGAAGCATCAACTTCGCGACGAACTCTTCGGAAATCCTGCCCTCGTCCGAGCCGCTGATGACCGAGATCGCCGACGTCCTCCTGCGCAACCCGGACATTCGACGCATCGAGATTCAGGGTCACACGGACAACCGCGGCCGCAGCAACGCGAACATGACGCTCAGCCAGAACCGCGCCGACGCCGTTCGAACCTGGCTCATCAACCACGGCGTCGACGCGAGCCGCATGGAATCGCGCGGCTACGGCGACACGAACCCGCTCGTTCCGAACATCACGCCGAGCAACCGCGCGCGTAACCGCCGCGTGCAGTTCATCATTCGCGAGCGCGCCGACCAGTAAACGGCGGGCAACGAGAAGCAGGCCGCGTCTCCTTGTTGGAGGTCGCGGCCTTTTTTCGTCGTTCCTCGCTCACCTTTGCTTGCATACTCGTGCGCGTGCGGTCTCGCCTTTGCAGCGCGCTCACGCCCGCCCTCGTGAGCGCTTGGCTCGTCGCGATCGCGCCCCCGCTTCGGGCCCAGCCCGCGCCGTCGAGCGAACGCGCCTTTGCGCAGCTTCACTGGCAGGGCCCCCCGGGCTGCGTGCAAGAGCAGGAGGTCGCACGCGAAGTGGAACGCCGGCTCGGTCGCGCTGTCTTCGACACGCGGGCGGCGGTGGAAATTCGCGGCAGCGTGCGGTCGGCCGCTTCGGGCACCGTTGCGCAGATCGAGCTCTGGGTGCACGGGAACCGAACGGGCGAGCGCCGCCTGCAGACGCGGGGCCGCTGCCGACGGCTCGATGAGGCGCTCTTCGTGATCGTTGCGCTTCTGATCGAACAGGGCGCCGAGTCCGTGCGGCTGCGCGTTCCGGCCGGTCCGGTGCCGGAGGTGTCGGCCCTCCCGGCCCCCGCCACGACCGGGCACGAAGCGAGCGCCCAATCCGTGAATGGGCCTAGGCCGGCGCAGAACGAGCCCTCGCCCTCGCGGCCGGTCGGGGTGGGGATTTCCGTCGGCGCCGACATGTCGCTCGACTGGTTGCCCGGCTTCGCCACCGCCGCTCACGGCGCGTTGGCGTTGCTCTTAGCCCGCGGTTTTTCATTGGAGTTCACCGGCGCCTTCGGGGCGCGCGGATCCACCTCCCGCGATGAACAGCAGCTCGCGGCGAGCGGCTGGCTCGTTGGGGGAGGCCCCTGCTTCACGGCGGCGCGGGGACGGTGGTCGCTCGGAGGCTGCGTGTCCCTTCGCGGCGGCCGAGTTCGGGGGGACGGCAGCGGCTTCGACGACAACCGGAGCGCCGATCTTTCGGTGGCCCTCGCCGGCGCCTGGGCCCGGGCTCGCTTCGATCTCTGGCGATGGACAAGCGCAGCGGCGTGGGTTGGGGCGGACATTGGCGTGGAGGGGGCCCTTCGCGCGACCCGCTTTGTGGCCCAGAACGCTTCGCTGGACGTGCTTCACCGAGTGGGCCCCGTGATCCCGAGTCTTCGCCTTGCGATAGGCCTGCGCATCCGCTGAGGGAAAGAATATTGATAATCGGTCGGCGATTTGCCCAAGTGTGCGTGTGGCCCTCGCCAAGCCGAGCGACGTTGAGCGCAGCGATTCTCCAGGAAGCGACGTCGCCGCTGCGTTCCGGACGTTCTTTGACACCCACGTGTCGCTCGTTTGGCGCACCTTGGCGCTCTGGGGCGTGCCCGAGGCGGACCTTGCGGACGTCGCCCAGGAGGTGTTCACCGTGGTTGCCACGCGATGGCACGCCTACGACGCCTCGCGAGGCTCGCGAAAAAGCTGGCTCTACGGAATCGCGCGCAACGCGGCCCGAGCCCACGGGCGAAGCCGGCAGCGCGCGCCCGAGCTCGCGGAGCTCGAGGGGCTGGCGGTGGTCCCGGACGCCGCCGCGGCCCTGGACGCCAAGCGGCAGTTCGCCCGTCTTCGGCAGCTCGTAGGCGAACTGAGCGAGAGCCAACGGGAGGTGTTCATCCTTCACGATCTGGAGGGGTTTGAGATGGGGCATATCGCCGAAGTGCTGTCGATTCCACGCGCGACGGGCTACTCGCGGCTTCGACTCGCCCGCGCGCGTCTCGCCCGCCGCCTTGCCCAGCGGCGTGTGGGCTCGGCGGAAGCGAGCCCGAAAAGGAGCGTTCGTCATGAGTGAGCACGATCCATCCGAGGAGGCGCTGCCCGAGGAGCTTCGTGAGCTCCTGGACGGCGCCCGTGGTCACGGGCCTACGGCCAGCCAAGCGTCGCGTCTGTTCGCGGCGCTGCCCTCGCCCGCGCCCACACCGCCGAGCCCGCCCGGCGGGTCCGCCCCGGGCCCTGCGCCGTCCCTCTGGCTCGCGGCCTCCGCGGCCTTGATCGTTTCGGGGGCGGCTTGGTTCGCGCTCCGCTCGGAGCCGCGAGAGCCGCCCGCTAGCGCGGGTCCGATGGACATGCCTGCCGCTCCCAATGTCGTGGGTCCGCCGCCGCCGGCGGACGTGCAAGGGGCGGACGTGCAAAGCGCGCCGGACGAAGCGAGCGCGCGCAGGCGCGCGGGGAATGGGGCGGACGAGTTCGCGGCCGCGCCGCCAAGCGCAGTGCCGCGAAGCGCAGCGCCGCTAACCGCTGCGCCCGCGGCGCCTTCGCCTTCGGCGTCGAGCCGCGAAGCCAGCGACGAAGCCGCAGTCGATTCCCGGCCGGCGTCGCGGGCGCGGCGTCGGCCCGCGGAAGGTGACGCCGACGACCTCGTCGCCGAAGCGCGGGCGATCGAGGAAATGAGGCGTCGGCTCCGCGCGTCGCCTCGTGCCGCGCTCGCGTCGGCCCGTTCCCATCGTCGCCGCTTTCCGCGCGGAGCGCTTACGGAGGAAGCCGATGCGATCCATGTCGAAGCGCTCTTTTCACTTGGCCGGCAAGGGGCAGCCACCGCTGCGCTGGATCGCTTCACGGCCCGCCATCCAAACAGCGTGCACGCCCATCGGCTACGCGTCTTGGTGGACAACGCCTCGGTGGAGAACGCGGTGATCGAAGACGGCACCGACGATGCGTTGCAGAAAAAGTGATAACGCGCGTCGCGGGGCGGCAATCGTGTTTGGAGGACACAACACACGATGCGCGCGAACATGACACAAGTGGAACGCTTCCTGACCTTTGCATTCGTCCTCGCAGCCTGCGGCGGCGACGGGCTCGTCGGCGTGAGCGATGCGGGCGCGCCGGACGCCGAGCCCTTTCGCGTCATCGATGAATGCGGCAACGGCATCGACGACGACGGCGACGGCGTGATCGATCAAGACTGCTTCTGCGGGGCGGGCGAGACCCAGCCCTGCTACCCCGCTGGCGTGTCCCTCGCCTGCGGCGCGGGCATTCAGCGCTGCGTGCTCGAGGGCCTCTTCGAGTTTGGCCGTTGGGGAAGCTGCACGGACGTGATCGAACCGGCCGCGAGCGAACAGTGCGACGGCGTGCAGGACGACGATTGCGACGGTTCGATCGACGAAGGATGTGAATGCAGCGCCGGCTCCGAGCGCGACTGCGGACCCGCGGACCGGGGCGTCTGCCGGCGCGGCGGGCAGCGCTGCATCGCGGGCCTTTGGGGAGCCTGCGAGGGCGGCGTTCAGCCCGGTCCCGAGCGATGCGACAACGGGCTGGATGACGACTGCGACGGCGTCGCCGACGAGCCCTCCGTATGCGCATGCCGTCCCGCGCCGGAGCTTTGCGACAACGGGCTGGACGACGACTGCGACGGC